>NZ_JBHIOI010000069.1:1700-3680 GCF_042195415.1 Bartonella sp. CE47NXGY
AGATCGGCTTGGCTTTGACGCCAGTAAAAATAAAAACGTTCTGCCGCTTTATATTGGGCTTTGCTGAGATGTCCTTTGGCATATAAAAGGGCAATGGGATGGCTTTGTGCATTGGCAATGGCTTTAATCGTGCGCGGGTTACTGGAACTTTCTGGATGATTGGGTTTAAAATAAGGATTACGCGTTTCTACAGGGATTTCTTGCGTCTTTAAATGACCAATGTGCTTTTCTTGATTTTGATGATCAAGCGGGCAGGTTTGCATGTTTTTTTTCTGCTTATGGGTCATAGCATCTCCTTAAAAATTTTAATTTTGCTTCTCGTTTTTTAAAAAATGTTGCTTGATCTAGGCAAAAGAGGGGGGTGAGAGGAAGACATGTGTTGGAGTGTGCCGTGGGGGTATGCGCTCTTGGGGGTGACTTGGACTGTTGCGCTTGTGTGTGGGAGCCCCATGGATTTGGCTCTTGAAAAGAGGGGTGTTTTGTCGCATGGTGGATTTTCCTTGAATGACTTGATGAGGGAGGTGAGTGATGGCGCGCGGGCTTTTGTCTCTGAAGGGATTGGTGTTTAGCTGTATTGTAGCTTATGTCTCTGTGGCTGTTTATGTGGAAATGAAGGCGTTGGGGATGACGTGGGGCGTATTTTTACGAGCTGTGGCGTTTTATGGCATTCCCGGTATTTTCCTTATGTTGGGTTATGAAGTAATGCAGCGGCGTGGTGTAACGAAGGGTTTGTTCCTCAAGATGGTGTTGTTGAGCTTCATTTTGGCTGCTGTCTCTGATTTTGTTTATAAGCAAGCTGAGCATTTTGGTTTGGCTCAGGTGTGGTTTTCAAACAAGTGGGTGTTTTATGTCCTTTTGGGCTTTGTCCTTGCTCTTATTTATAGAGGGGCAAGGCGTCTTGGGTTTAGGCTTTCATTCTTTGAAAAGGATTGATCTTTTGCTGCATTTTTGGCATGGTCTCTGATTTTTGCTTATGAAGGAGCGGGGCGTATGGTGGTTGCGCGGGACATGTTTTTAAAGGGGCTGGCGTTTTGCTGCGTTGTTGGCATGGTCCTTGGCTTTGCTTATGAAGATGCGGGGCGACCGGCTATTACGTGGGAGGTGTTTTGGCAGGGGGTGGTGATTTCTTGCATTGCTGGAGCGACCTTTTGTTTTATTGTTGTGGGAGCAAACAGTAGAACTGTATCGTGGGGCGTGTTTTTCAAGGCTGTGGTGTTTTGCACCATTGCTGTAGTGGTTCTTGGCTTTGCTTATAAGGGAGCGAAGCGTTTTGATATATCATGGGAATTTTTAGTAATAGGAGCGGTGTTTGTTGCATTGCTGGCGCTGTCCTTGGTTTTGCTTATGAGGGTGCGGGGTAAATGGATATCGCGTGGGGTATTTTTATTGAAGTTTCTGGTGTTGGGTGGCGTTGTTGGAGCTGTTGTTGGGTTGGCGCATGTGGGAGTAAAGCATATGGGGGTTCGCTGGTTTGTGATCTCGAACAATGGGGTGTTTCTGGGCACTATTGGATTCGTTCCTTTGTTTGTTTTGGAGGGGGTACGGTGTGTGCGTGTACTGTTGGGGGGCTTAAAAAAATGAGCATTTTTCTTTCCCATGGGCGTGATCTTTGATGTTCTTTCTGTGAGGGGTATTTGATGTCGAACGATGTGATGTTTTGGCAGTGGTTGGGGTTTTTCTGCCCTTTGGCTCTCGCCTTTGTTTCTATTTATGTGGGAATAAGGTTTTTCGGGTTTACAAGGAAGGACTTTTTTAAGGGTGGGGTGCTTGCATTCTTTGTTGGCGTGACCTCTAAGTTTGTTTATGCGAAAGCTGAGCATTTTGGTTTGGCTCAGGTGTGGTTTTCAAACAAGTGGGTTTTTTACATTCTTTTTGGCGTTGTCTTTGGTCTTATCCTTGGGCTTATTTGTCTAGGGGCAAAGCGTCTTGGGTTTAGGCTTTCATTCTTTGCAAAGGATTGATCTTTTGCTGCATTTTTGG
>NZ_JBHIOI010000070.1:0-3515 GCF_042195415.1 Bartonella sp. CE47NXGY
GATCAGAAGTCTATCGGTTTTTTGATCGGCACTTGCTACGCCATCACTCCAAGCAATGTTGAAGTAAATCTTTGCATCACCAGAGGCGTTGTAGACGGCTTGCGTATCTGGTTTACCAGAACCTATATGCAATGTGTGATAATGATCTTCTGTTGGTCCATTAAAGATAATAGAGCTGTTATCGAAATTAAGCGTGGAAATATCAGAACGTGATCTTTGAGCAATATCAAGCAGATTGCCATCAGCATCTTTTTCTTTTGTACTGGTCTTTAGTGTCCATGTTGTCTTGTTTTTTAGATCAAAACGTACATTTCTGTCTTTAGCAATATTCGCTCTGCCTTCTAAATTTGAATGATCAGCGCTTAATGTGAAGGTGCCATTGGAGATCTCATTAATATCTTTCTCTTCCCAAAAGCTTTCTTTTTTTGTAAAGAGGCCGTCCCTTAATAACACGTCGGCATGGATTTCTGAATTTGTGAGATTAACTGTACCAATTGACAGATCAGCACTATTTTTAATGTTAGCGTTAGTGAAAGCTCTAATGAAAATTCCTGTGCCATTTTCAGCATGAAGCTCTGCATTGGTCAGATTGATTTCATTGCTATGATGTTTTTGTGGATCATTTAGCTCATCTTGTTTGGTAGTAGGGTGAGTTACGAATTGCAAACCAGAAACTTCTGCTGTTGCAGAAACATTTGTCAAATCAATATGCCCACCGTTGATTGCAAATAACGCCGTTTCGTTCGCTGCTACGGATCCTCCCGTCATGTTGACTGCACCACCATCGATTGCTGCAAGCCCAGTTTCACTATTACTAATCGTTGTTTTTTCAAGAAAAATTACACTGTTTGCGCCATTAGAAAATACACCAGATGACTTATCGCTATCATTTGTTTTTAGGGTCACATCTGCAACAGTAATATGTCCACCATTTTCAGCAACCAATGCATTACCTTTCCCCGTGACGGTTCCTTCCGTCATGCTGATGGTGGAGTTTGAACCTTCCGCATAGAGTCCAACGTTATCAGATGTAATGTTTGCATTGTTGGTTAAAGTGATGGCACTGCCGCTTTTAGCAGATATTGTTGTATTTTGTGCATGAAATGATCCTCCCGAGATTGTTATTGTCGAATCATTCTCTGCTAATACACCTTTTTCAAATACACCGGTGGCTGCTTGAGCCACTGTTACATCTTTTAAAGTGACGGTACTTTTATTTGCGTTTATTCCATAGTACAGTGTCCCATCCTTTTGAACACCCGATATTGTCACATTTTCTAGTTTGTTTTCACTACTGTTACTGTTTGAGAATATAGCACCAGTTGAAGAAGTTGTAATGGTTCCCCCAGTCATCTTGATTGCGCCACCGTTTTGTGCTTGAAGCCCAAAGAAAGCATCATTAATCGTTGTCTTTCCAAGTAATTCAATCATGCTACCAAGGCCACTAGAAACTGCACCAGTTCCATAACCATCTTTTGTTTTTAGGGTGACATCTGTAACAGTAATATGGCCACCGGATGTTGTCTTTACTGCTTGCTCTTTCGCTGTGATGCTCCCCCCTGTCATTTCGATGATGGACTTTGAATCTGCCGCATGGAGTCCAGCAGCATTATTAGATGTAATGTTTGCATCGCCAGTTAAAGCGATGGTGCTGCCGTTTTGAGCAAATATTGCTGTTCTTTCTGCATCAAATGATCCTCCTAAAACGTTTATTATGGAATCATATGCCTCTATGGCAGTTTGTGCTTGCGTCACTGTTACATTATTTAAAGAGATATAACTTGCATCTGCTTTTATTCCAAAGAACAGTGGCACATCCTCTTTAATACTCGATATGGTCACATTTTCTAGTTTGTTTTCATATTTATAACTGTGACTGTTTAAGAATGTAGCACCAGCTGCAGAAGCTGTAATGGTTCCTCCAATCATCTTGATTGTGGCCTCATCTATTACTTGAATCCCGATGAAAGCATTATTAATCGTTGTCTTTCCAAGTAATTCAATTATGCTAAGGTCTTCACAAGCTACACCAATTCCATAAACATCTTTTGTTTTTAGGGTGACATCTGTAGCAATAATATGGCCACCGTATGTTGTCTTTACTGCTTGCTCTTTCGCTGTGATGCTCCCTCCTGTCATTTCGATGATGGCCTTTGAACCTGCCGCATAGAGTCCAACATCATTAGATGTAATGTTTGCATCGCCAGTTAAAGTGATGTTGCTGCCGTTTTGAGCAAATATTGCGGTTTTTTCTGCATCAAATGATCCTCCTAAAACTTTTACTGTGGAATCATATGCATCTATGGCAGTTTGTGCTTGTTTAACTGTTACATTTTCTAAAGTGATAAAACTTTTCTTGTTTATTTTTATTCCAAGGAGTGATGATGCTTCATTTTTATTATCTGATATTACTACATTTTGCAGTATATTTCTATTATCCTTACTACCATCGATATAAACGCCAGTTTGAGAAGCTGTAATGTTTCCCCCGGTCAGGTTGATGTTAGCGCCGTCTTTTACAGAAATACCAAAACGAACATCAGAATCAGTGCCTTGAATATTTAAGCCATTTAATTCAAGCGCACTGTTAGCACCTTCAACTGTTACAACATATTTATCGCTACCTGTGTCTGTATTTGTGTTTTTATTTCCAGTTACGGTTACAGTACTACCGGTGATTTTTCCTTTGTTTTTTACATAAATAGTCTCGTACGTTTTTCCGGATATATCTTTTTCTTCGTTGGCAACGTCAAGAGTTTCAGCATGTGCAGTGAACTGGATGTTGAATAGTATGATAGCAGCCGCAGCTGTGCATGATAAAAGGGATGTTTTATACACTAGTATTCTCCTTATGAGAGTTCCCAAATATTCATTTCCCCGCGAACTTTATAAGAAGAAGTGAAAATGGATAGTTGTTATTAATTTCAGTAATTGTTTTTATTTGGTAAGACATTTTTGGTTTTTTGTCAAAATTAAAAAATAATTGATATTAATTATGTCTAATACAAAATGTATTTATAATGGATTTTATTTAAAGAATTATAATTTTGAATATTATTATTCAGAGAAATATTGTGAGATACTGATATAGTGGTACCATGACATCTTTTACATGATGGTAGGGATTATTATATACCCCAAATTGGGGTTATGAGGGAACAAAAAAGGATGTAGAAGAAGCTTGTAAAAAAGCTAACTTACTTGGGGTTAAAGTGGGTTTTCATCTTTCAACACAGTGGTATTAATTTATTTCTAATAGACTTCTCTTTTTTTCAAAGTAGGAAGTACTCTTCATCCACTGGGGATGGAAGTGCTCTGTTGCGTTTGTTGTGTCTTGTCTTGGTGATTTTCGTAAAGAACTAAGTATAAAGAGGGAAGGGTGCTTTAAAAGGAAAAAGGATGACTTTAATGTACAAAAAGGGCAGCATATTGTGCTGCCCTTTTTATTAAATTGAATAGAATGAATAGGCTATTTTTACAGCCTTGATTTAAAACTGATAGCGTATGCCGCCTGA
>NZ_JBHIOI010000071.1:0-3417 GCF_042195415.1 Bartonella sp. CE47NXGY
TTTTAATGCACGTATGCGGTAAAGCGTAAGGTATCCATCAAACTGAATTGTTTCATCAGTAAGTTCGTATTTTTTCATCTGGTCTTTTCTCCAGTTGAGATGGCGTTATAGTCATCAACGTGTGCGCTACGGTAAACTTCTGCCTTATCGGAAACGCATGCATAACCGTAAACCTCTGCCTTACCATAAACACGTGCTTCATCGAAAACGCGTGCACAATCGTAAACTTCTGCCTTATCGGAAACGCATGCATAACCGTAAACCTCTGCCTTACCGTAAACACGTGCTTCATCGAAAACGCGTGCACAATCGTAAACCTCTGCCTTACCGTAAACGTGTGCCTTACCGTAAACGTGTGTCTCACCGTAAATTTCTGCACGACCGTAAACGCATGCCCCGTAGTAAACGCGTGCGCTCTCGTAAACATGTGCATCATCAAAAATCCTAGCACCATCAAAAACCAGCGCATCATCATAAACTTTGGCATTACCGTAAACTTCTACATAATCGATAACGCGTGCATTGTTATAAACACGTGCATTGCCAAAAACTTGTGCCTCATCGGAAACTAGTGCATTGTCATAAATACATGCATTATCCGCAACCCAACAATAGTCCTCATGCGATAGGTTCTCTTCAGTCTCAATATAGCCGCCAAGATCACCTTTCTTGACGTCCCCCAAATCTCTCAGTGCACGAATGCGGTGAAGGATTTTGCCATCAACTTCGATTGTTTCATCAGTAAATTCGTATTTTTTTTCCATGATTACTATTTCTCACGTTCTACGATTACGGTGGAGCCACTAATTTTACAATTTCCAGCAATGTCTACACGACAGCGAATATATGCTTGATTGTAAATTTTAGCATTTCCGTAAACGTGTACACTTTCCCCTATAACAGAATTCCCATAAATCCGCGCATAGTCAAAAACCTTGGCATTATCTCCAACATCAGCACCACCAACTTCGGCATAATCATAAACTTGTGCATTGTCATAAACGCGTGCATTCCCATAAACCCGCGCATCATCATAAACTTTGGCATCACCGTAAACGTGTGCATTGCCAAAAATCCAACAGTCTCTCTTATGGCTTAAGTTGCTCTCTTTTTCTATAAAACCGCCTAGGTCACCTTTTTTGACATATCCAAAGTCTCTCAGTGCACGAATGCGGCGGAGCGTTCTGCGCCCAAACTCAATTGTTTCATCAGTAAGTTCGTATTTTTTTTCCATGGTTTTACTCCTTTAAGTTAGATTCTGCCTTTGTCGTTCTTGCAAAAGAACGGCATTGCATTGTGTGGTGAATTTTTTGAAAAGGTGGCGTCTTTTAAAAACGCCTTTAGCTTTTAAAGCACATCACAAGGACGCAAACGGTGTTGTTTTTCGTAAGAACCATACATTGCATCATCATATTCGCGCTGTTTTATATCATCTAAAAAAAAACCGTATGCTGTGCTGTGTAGAATAAAGTCATGCGGTATTTTGCCATCAAAACACTTTTGTTCACGTAGTTTGAGATAAAACTCAGCAATATCTTCAGAGATATCTTCGCAACGATTAGTCGTTGGTTCTACGCGCAAAATTTGGACAGCATTATCGGTTTGGTCGATAAAATTGATAATGTCCTTTTCTTCTAATAAAGGACCAGATTTAGCGAGATTTTGTTCTTCATTTTCGCACATCACTAAGAGAATTTCATCAGAATTTATAAACACTGGTTTATTCACAAATGCCTCCATATCAAAATATTTAAATACATTTTGAAAAAAAACGCCTTGACATAGGTTTTTTTTTTCGGGGTATGGTGCAGTGATAATTGTATTTTATGCACAAGTCAATTAAAATTTTGCATAAAACGCAAAAATAAATCTTAAAATATATAATTAAATTATGCGCTATCCACAATTTGGGAGATGTTTATGAGCGATATAGATAAAAAAATAGAATCTGTTTTTTCATTATTCAATGAAAAAGAGCAGTTAATTATTACTTATTTTGTTTTTAATTTTTTTAATAATTCAAGAAAATCAAGCACCGCTTCTTTGTCAACTGGATCAAGTGATGCACATATTTTCATAAAATCTAAGTCTACTTCTTTGTAAAAACTGGGGGGAGGTTCGTTAAAAAATTCAGAAATCTTTACTAGTTCATCTATGGTTATATCTCGCGTTTTACCATTTTGATAGGTATTAAGCATGCGATTCACTGCTGATGGGTGTAATTCTAAATGTGATGCTAATAATGTTTGTGCGCCGTGTCCTCGTTCGTTAAGACGCTCTTTAATCCATAGCTTAAGTTTGGACTGAATATCTTGTTCCATGGTTCGTATAATCCTTGAAAATATATTTTTATGCAAATGTGTAAAAATGATAAAAAAGCATAATTTCGTTGACTTGTGCATAAAACGCAATTATTTATTGTGCTGTTATGGAGATTACATATGCCTTCGAGATTAATTATAAAATATTTAGGTGGTTTCAAAACTGTAGCAACCATAGTGCAAAGAGATGTGTCATCTGTTTATAGATGGCGTGACATGCCAGCAAAACACCAGCAAAAAATTTTAGATTACGCACGTGATCATGGGATAGATTTGCGTCCAGAAGATTTTTTTTATCCCGAGCGCTTGCAGAGATTAATGCAAGAGCAACACCCCCCAATGTCGAAAATTAGCAAGAGCAGCGGTGTTGATCACACCGGAGAAACTTTACAGCATTAAGGAGACAAAGATGGCTGTAGAAAAGAAATATGAATTCACGGATGAGACACGTGTTTTTGGTAATCACACACTTCATCGTATTAAAGCCTTAAGAGATTTTGGAGATGTGAAGGCTGGAGAGATTGGGGGGTATATCGAAAAAGAGAGCAACTTAAGTCATCATGGTGAATGTTGGGTTGCTCAGAAGGCTTGTGTTTTTGATAATGCCAAGGTTTATGAAAATGCATGGGTTTTTAATGGAGCCAATGTTTATGAAAACGCCCGTGTTTATGGCAATGCCCGTGTTGGTATAGATGCTTTTATTTATGGAGATAGTTATGTTTATGGCAATGCCCATATTTATGGCAGAGCTAGAGTTTATGAAAATGCTCGTGTTAGTGGGCATGCGCATGTTAGTGACCATGCCCGTGTTTATGGCAATGCCAAGGTTTGTGGCTATGTCTGTGTTAGTAATGATGCTTCGGTTTATGGCAATGCGCATGTGTATGGGAATGCTAAGGTTTGTGAAAATGCTCGTGTTTACGGAAATGCCAAGGTTTGTGGATATACCAAGGTTTGTGGCTATGGAGAGGTTAGCGATAACGACGAAGTTTACATGCGTAAACACGTTTCATATAGCACAAACGAAGCGCATAAGAATGATGATGGTAAGCCTCGTATAGAGCTTATACCGCCGTTGGCACTGCTTGAAATCGGC
>NZ_JBHIOI010000072.1:0-3304 GCF_042195415.1 Bartonella sp. CE47NXGY
CACTGAACATGTCACCACTTGCACCACGTATCGCCCACCCCGTTTTGGTACCTAGATCAAAACAAAGAATCGTGTTATTCACTGCGCCTCTCCATACACAATGTGTTTTATTAGGTTGTTTTTTTCCGAAAATGAAAGAAAGAACGGTGTGTAAAATATGCAAGCAGTTTTAAATTGGATAGAACAGCATCCTGTATTATTTTCAGCGTTTTCTGTATTATTTTCAGCACTTTCTTCGGTTGGTGCTTTATTATCAGCAATTTTTGCTTTTCGTTCTATTAAACAGACATTGAAATTAAGAAAGGAAGACAAAATAGAAGCTGAAAAATCAAGAGAAGAAGATCGCATAGAAGCTGCAAAATTGAGAAAGGAAGATCGAGAAAAAGATGAAAAATTAAGAGAAGAAGATCGCATAGAAGCTGCAAAATTGAGAAAGGAAGATCGAGAAAAAGATGAAAAATTAAGAGAAGAAGATCGAGAAAAATTTAAAACAGAATTAGCCAATGCCATGGACATAGCTAAATCAACTAGACAACAAGCGATATCAATGAAAAAGCTTGCCACAGTTCTGGAAAAACAATTAGAGATTTTAGAAGAAAAAAAGCTCCGTGTTACCACACACAGTTCATGGATAAGTGATAATCCTAATGATATCTTTCCAGTAATATATGTATCTTTAATCATTACAAATGCTACAAAACAAACAATTAAAATCAACTCTATCAGCATACAGGATAATAGCCTTTTTATCTTTATGTCCGCATGCTATCGTGAACTTTTGCCACAATCACTAGGAGCACTACATTACATCCATCCTCAACAGGAAAAACACTTATGCTTAAAGAAACCTCGAGTCGATCCACCCATACATAGCGATATTGATCCATTTAGCCTCAAACCTTCTGGTCTATTAGGACTAATTATTGGTGTTTTTCCTATAGACAGAAACTCAGAAATTCCTTTAATATTGACTATGGAGCACACTGCCGTAAATCCTTTAAATCCACCAGAAAAAGTGACTTTTTGCCCCGAATATTTTAATATTAAACCAAGTAATAAACTATCCGATCTGTTGTATTCCAAGCTGTTTCCATTCAATAAATAACCGTTTTCCAACATGATGAATAACGCTGTTGTTCCTCAGAGCTTTTTTCAGCCAACTCGGCCCATGTCATTGGCTTTGGTTTCATAAGAAGAAATGATAAATATTGTGCCCTATCCCATTTATTGGCTTCTGCAACTGTAACCGATTGTTTTGCCATAAACCATCTATTGAAATCTTCAATAATTTCAATTGCTTCATTCTTTTTCTGCTCATCCTTCATCAATTGTATTAGTATCTTTTGCGTTCTATCATCTTCTTCATTTACAATTGGGGCTTTTTCTACAAACTCTCTTACAAGCGCACGAACATCTTCAGACTCTTGAAGATTTTCATAAATATTTTCATATTCAGTCAAATATTCTTGCTCTTTAGATTTCTTCTGTTCAGATTCCAACAAACGTTCTTGCACTTCTTTTTGTAATTTTTGTAAATGTTGTATTTTCTCTTCATTTTCTGCTAGCTGTTCTTCCATCAATGCTTTTTGTGACGCTATTAACTCATTTTTTTCTGCTAGCTGTCCTTCCATCAACGCTTTTTGTGACGCTATTAACTCATCTCGTTCTTTTATCGCTTGTCTAAGCATTTTTATGTTTTTAAAATTGGTATAAACCGCATAACATGAACACAAATTAGCAATACAAGATATAATAAGTGCAATTAAGCCCATCCCTCTCTCCTCACTTACCCTTCTTCTTACTCTTCTTATTCTTATGAAGCGGCGCTTTTACTGCTTCATCACGCGGCTTAAGCTCTTGTGTTAGTCTTTGAATTTTCTCGTCACGTTCTTTAATCTCTTGCTTCAGTTGTTTAATTTCCTCGTCACGTTCTTCAATCTTTTGTTTCAGTTGTTTAATTTCCTCGTCACGTTCTTCAATCTCTTGCTTCAGTTGTTTAATTTCCTTGTCACGTTCTTCAAGATCCGCATCACATTCATCAATTGTCTGCTTGCTTTCCTTTAAATACCTAAACTCATTCTCTTTCATTTTTTTCTTAATATCTTGAACCTGCTCTTTAAGTGCTTTAACTTGATCGCGATAATGCAATGCAATACGAAACATCACTCCGCTTAAGAGCAAAACTGAAACCACTGCTATCCATAAAATTTCATTCGAACTCATTTTGATCTCCTTAATGCTGCAATCTATCGACCTTCTGATCAACACCGCAGCTCTTGCAAATTTTCGACATTGGGGGGTGTTGCTCTTGCATTAATCTCTGCAAGCGCTCGGGATAAAAAAAATCTTCTGGACGCAAATCTATCCCATGATCACGTGCGTAGTTCAGAAGCATAATTTGATATTTAGCTGGTATAATTCCGCCTTTACCCTCTAGTTTTTTTAAAGGATAAGTCCATTTATAAACAGCAGACACATGGCATTGAGAAATCAATGACACACGTTTCGCACCGCCTAAATATTTTATAATCGTACCTGCTGAATTTTTGATATTCATTTTAATTTCTCTATTTATCAAACGGGCATTTATTCGATTATAGAAAAAATGTCAACATTTTTTCTAAAATAGAAATGTTGATATTTTTTAAAACAATAGGAATATTGATAAGTATGGATATTCAAAAAGAAATAAAAATTTGGGCAAATGAAAAACTTAAAACAATGGGTCATGGGTCCCGAACTGAATTAGCTAAACATATGGGACTTCATACATCTGTTGTATCTAAAATGCTTTCTGTCGATGATGATAAAGAAAGTAGAAGCATATCTGCTGATGAACTCGTTAGATTAACTTCATTTTTTAAAGCTCTCCCCCCTCATTTTATACCCGATAATTGTGATGATTATTTTTTAAAATTATATTCCTCGGCAAAGCCAGAGCATAGAAAAGCCGTCATTTCTTTTCTGCGATCTTTGCAAGAAGAAGATGGAAAATAACCACCCGTTTTTGCTCATTTGTTAATGACGAAAATATTTTTAGAGCTTTTTTAGACTGCTTCATACAGAATTTTCTCCACATTGAAATGAAAATTAAATTACTTTTTTGTGTAGACTATTTGTCTATCACTAAAAAAATTTTTTCTGTTTTAGAAAAATTATATTGACTTATTCTAAAATCGAAAATATGTTCACTCCATATCTTAGAAAATAACTTTTGCCAATAGGCAGTATGGAGGCATTTGTGAATAAACCAGTGTTTATAAATTCTGATGAAATTCTCTTAGTGATGTGCGAAAATGAAGAA
>NZ_JBHIOI010000073.1:0-3282 GCF_042195415.1 Bartonella sp. CE47NXGY
TCTGTATTTTGTGATGTCATAAAATACACCCTCCAGATAATAAAAAACCCCGCATTTGCGGGGATTTTGAACTGTACCACACCCTCATTTAGATACAGTACGACCAGTGCCGTATTTGTCATTAAATACGATTTGCTACACTTTGTCAACATAAAAATAACACATATTGATAATTTCAAAGGGAATCTGTATGAAGCGAAGATGTAACAATGAAAAACAAGATAAAATCTAATGTTATTATCGTATTTAAAGAAAATTGCCTTATTCGGAATAATAAGTATCTTATTCACTAGCCATATAAGTAGTCAATCATTAGCAGAAGATAGGTATTTAAAACTATGCCCAGATGGCCAAATTCCTGTTTTGCGTGATGTACGAAATCCATCTTCTTTTGTTACTTGTATTTCAGAAGAAATATTGGATTATAATTTTAATAAGTTTAAAAAACTCAGAGAAGAACTCGGAAATGACATTAGACTAGCTTCTATAAGTGAAAAAGACTATTATGAATTATTAAAACATCATTCTAAAAAAAAACAAATAATAGAATGGTTCGTAATAGGCTTTATAATAATCACCATAATGTCTCTTCCGATTAACATACTCTGGCGATTTAGATTAAAGATTCCTGCGTTTTTATTTACAATAATGACCGCCTTAGCTGTTATTGCAATACCATATATATATGGGTGGTAGTATCTCTTTCAAATCTACTTTTTTGAAAAATGCTTCTGAAGCGCATTAAGAGCAACGCGTAATGAATTCACAAGGTGGGGTAGCATTTGATCTTCTATAACGAGGTACTGTAGCGCAGCATGAAGATTATACTGTCTATAAAGGCATTGTGCTTCTTTTAGTGCCTCTTTCACGGCTTGATAGTGATTTGTTGCTTTTTGAACCCATTGTTCAAAGCTATCTGGATCTGAATTTGTAGACACATCATCATAAATCGCATTAGGCAAGCCTTTTGCACAAAGGTAATTATTTCTTATCTGTAAGTACTGTTGCGCGGCATCATATTGCTCTTGAGTAATCACGCCTTGCAAACAAAGCCGCCCTATATAAGTACCAGAAAGTGGATTTTTTGCCTCCTGTAGCGTTAAACCGAAGCGCTTTGCACGTATCTCTATTGCCAATTTATCAACGGCTTCACGCGGTGCTTTTGCACGTGATATACGTCCGTTTGGTTCTCTTACCTGCCCTGCTATTTTAGGGCGTCCCCTTTTTTTATTTTTTTTCACAGATAACCTCAGACACCTGTTTAACGTTTTCCCAAATTTCCTTTGAGTTTGACTGTGTCCCTTCATCCAAAATCACTACAAATAACAGTAACACTATTGATATACCAAGGGCTGGTATTTTTTTCCAATCATCGTCATCATTTATCATCCACATGGCGACAAGTATCAGTATTCCAACTAGAAAACCTGCCAATATATCACAGCATTTTCCAATACCAGCATTATGTTGTAATGATTTTATCTCCTGATCTGTAATAGTATAGTTATAAACTGGCTTAGATTTACAGATTGCACTAAAGGTATGGAGCGGCGGCTTATCAGACATTTAAATACCCTCTATTAAAAAGGAACACTATCATTCATAACGGTATGAGACGTATCAAGAGGTCTGTAAATGCTTCTGTCATAAGCAGATGACTGATCTTGATTATCATCATTTTTGCCATCTAAAAGCTTTAACTCGCCTTTGTACTGAGGCAATATGACTTCTGTTACATAGCGATCAACACCGTTTTTATCTTGCCATTTACGGGTTTGTAGTCGCCCCTCGATATAAACTTTGCTGCCTTTATTCAGATACTGGAGTGCTACTTTTGCCAAGTGTGGATTAAACACCACAATGGAATGCCATTCGGTTTTGTCTATTCTTTTATTGGTTGCCTTGTCTGTATAGCTCTCAGACGTTGCCATTCGAAAATTGACCACCTCGATGCCAGATGACATTGTTTTGCTTTCTGGATTGGCACCTAAATGACCAATTAAAATCACTTTATTAAGCATTTGCTTTCTGTCCTTTAATGGAAAATAGTACTTAGAACAAAACAAACTCACAACTGATGATAGTATAACACATTATGGTGTATTTTTACAAACAGAATTTATCATAACCCACTGAATCTACAGTGTGAATCCCATTTTTATTTTACTTAACAGCTTGCTTTTTGATACGTTTTGTGCAATAAAGAGACGTTCTTTTATATTTCGGTTATTTCTTTTAATCGTTTATTTAGATCGCTAGCTGTTTTGATAATAAAAGCCGTATCAATTCATTTTGATGCGGTTTTTATGTATTAAGGCTTGCATTTTTACACGTTTTGTGTAATATATTTTAACATTTAAAATGTATAAGTTTCCAGTTGCAAACAAAAGCCGTGTCTTAAAAGGACGCGGCTTTTTTGCTATAAAGCAGCCCCCCGCCCCGTTATTTTATTTACGCTGCTTTTTCACTAATCTTTACAACGGTATCGTTTTCATAAATTTCACAATCTTCAGGAATTCCATATGCATAATAAGGGTTTTGTTCTGTATATGAATACTCATTTCTTTTTAATCTTGCATTGCCATGTACCAAACCTCTAATGGTGTGATAACCAGTCACTTTAGCATTGCCATAAACAGAACCATAGACCTTAACATACCCACCCACGCTAGCATTGCCATAAACCTTGCCATAAATTTTTGAAGAGCTACTTACAACAGCATGATCATAAACCTCAGCCTTGCTATGAATACGAGCATTTCCTGTTAATTTTGCATTCCCATAAACCCTTGCATATTGATAAACCCACACCTTATCAGAAAGATGCGCATTATCATAAACATGAGCTCCAAAATACACGCGGGTTTTATCATATACATGCGCATTGCCATAAACAAAACCACCAATGACAGCGTTGCCATATACCCTTGCATTTTCATAAACACGACCAGATTTTACAACACAAGCATTATCATAAACCCAGCAATTGCCATCATGAGAAAGGTTATCTTCCTTTTCAATAAAGCCGCCTAAATCACCAGCTTTAACATCAGCAAAGTCTTTTAATGCACGTATGCGGTATAAAGTAATCCCTTTAACGTGACTTTCATTTATAAGCTCATATTTTTTAGATACATTTTTAGTGGTCATAGGTAGCTCCCTAATCTAATATTCAAACAAATTTTTAAATGAAATGGTTATAAGGAGGCGCCCCCGCCGCGCCCGCGCCGTTATTTAAGCTGTTTTCCTATGAGGACGACACATAACAAAGCAAATTTCACC
>NZ_JBHIOI010000074.1:0-3257 GCF_042195415.1 Bartonella sp. CE47NXGY
CCTAACATTTGTCGAATATCACGCATAATATGCGCATGTTGCTTACCGCATAACTCTGCAATTTCACGACTAGACATGGTTGGAACAGTTGTGTTTTGAAAATTGTTTTCAGGTATTGTAATAAAGTTTCGCATCATCATCCCCTTAATTAAGAAAAACATAAGTTTTGGTATAATATTCTGCCATAGTTTCTATGACGTTCTGCTTGAGCGATTTTCCTTGCTGCGTGAATTTTGAAGTAATGATTATCAGTTTTATCTGTTTCTATTTCAGATTTTGGACAAATCTTCTGTCTGTTCCATTCTTGTTTTGTAAAAACAAAATCCACGCCTTCTTTTAGATCAAGCTTTTCAACACAATCATTAAACCAAGTGGAAAAATCTTGTTTCAAATGTAAGTACCTATGCATTACATGGGCATTGACCATTTGGACATAACCGATTTTGTTGTCTACCTCGTTTTCAGGCGTGAGATATCCTTCACTATGAATATGAGTATCATGTGTGGTCATAAGTTTACTCTAATCAATTATTGATGGGAAAAAGGGAGGCGCTTTTAAAAGCGCCCTTTAGAATTTTTAAAGCACATCACATAGGCGCAAACGGTGTTGCTTTTCATAGCTACCGAACATTTCATCTTCATATTTTAGCTGTGCTATTTCGTCTAAAAAAGCATGGTAGGCATCACTTTCACTGACAAAGTAATAAACCTTACTATCCTCATCAAGGCGGTCGATATTTTCTGTTACATATGCTTCTGCGATCTCTTCAGAGATATCTTCACAATTATTCTCAGAGGGATTTATACGAAAGATTTGGATTGCATCATCTACCTCATCAACAATGCTTAGAATTTGACTTGCATCAAGTGGTCCAGACTCTGCAATGTGTTGATCTTTATCGTAGGTAACTAATAAAATTTCATTGGAATTTATAAGAATTGGATTTTCCATAATTTTTCCTCCCTAACGCCTCTTGGCGATTGTTTGTGCGTGGTTTATGGAATATATATAATACGCATAATGCATACTTGTCAACAATAAAATATGCGTTATGTGTATTTTATTTTTAACGGTATAAAAATCTTGTAAGAAGATTTTTTCTAAATGACGATTCTCATGAAAGGGGAAGGTGAATGGTTATGAAAACAATAAAAAGTGATATAGAATTAGATAACAAAATAATGCATCTGGTTTCTACATTTAGTAATGAAAGAAAAAAAGCTTTTATTTTTTTTCTTCTGCATGCAGGCGATTTAAAAGGTGAAGAATTGTTTCTTTATCTGGTTGAGTTGTTTTTTGCAGTAGATTAATAATTTGCTCATCAACAGTTTGTTTTGTGGCAGGAATTGGAAAGGAGGGGCCTTCTCCCTCTCCAGTTAATAACCATCCTTCACTAATTCTAAATGCTTTTGCATATTTCGCAGATGCCCGTGATATTCCTCTTAATCCTTGTTCGTGCTGTATATAGCTAGAGTAGTTCCAGCCAAAATATCTAGCTGCTTCTTTAGCACTTCTAAAACCACGCGCTAAACGCGCTTTTATTAATCTAGCAGATTGGTCTATCGTGTTACTAAGCATTTTTATCTCCTTAATATATTCATATTGCATATAATTGGTATGCATTTCGACTTGACTTTTAAGTACTCATAATGCATATTATTTTTTATGGGAAAAATAGCAGTAAAACAGTTACGTAAAAATCTGAATTTAACTCTGAAAGAAATGGCAGTACGGTTAGGCGTCAACAAGTCAACAGTATGGCGTTGGGAAAAATATGGTGTTCCTTCAAGAGGAGCCGTTGCATATCTTCTCGAAGCGTTATGGAATGAACAATCTCCTCCAACGCCTTCTTTTGTCAAGGGTTCCACTGTTTGCATGAAGCCATGTGAACAAAATGAAATGTTGCAATCTCAATATGAAGAAAGAAAATAAAAATGGACAATTTCGCAGCGATGATTGTGCTTTTTATAGTCAATGTAATCATGTTTTTTGCTGGCTTTTACTTTTATAAAATGACGGAAACGCATGAAAAAGAGACAGATAAAATAATGGAAAACATAATACGTAAACAAAAAGATTTAATTCAAACACAAAAAGATTTAATGGAAAAAATTAACCGCTTTTAAGACTACTCTCCTCGAGTGGCAGTAAAAAGCTGGGCCAAAAAGTAGTTTCAAGTATTTCTTCTGCATGATTTGATGAAGTGTGTTCAATGATAAAAATTGGTGTGCTTACGATATCTGGTTTTAGGTGGCGAACTGTGAAAGAAAATTCTGTTTCTTCAGATGCATCTAAATTAAAAAAATCGAAGATCTCCTGTGTTTTTAAATCTGCTACAAAAAGACTTTTTAAGGGTATATACTTTTCATTTTCTGGTTCTAAATGCATTGGATATCTTCCCAAAAGAGCACCTTTATCAAACGCAAATGGGTTTTCGTTATATAACCGAAAATTATTTATTCTCATTGTTTGCTCTGTAGGATTTTTTATGATGCCATTTACCTCTATGAAGAAGTCTTTGTCATATTTGTATGCTGTTGACTCTTTCATAGTAACCTTCAACTTTGGACCTAAGTCTCGTATTTGTTTTTCTGCCCATAAAATGGAGACGTGCTCTTTTGCGGCTTCAGCTTGTTTTTTTAGCTGTTCTAATTGCCTTTCTATATTGTCTAAATCTTTTTGGCGGACTTTGTCTGCTTCTTTACGGTTTTTATTTCTTAAAATAAGAGCCACTAAAAGAGATGCAATAAATGACAAAAAACCTGTAAGAAATATCTTTATCCATTCTTGCATCATAACTCTCCCCACTTTTTTAGAATCGTTGAAAGGGTACTTTTTTACAAATTTTTTTTCAAGACAGGCAATCACAACACGCTTTGTCATGATGCACGCATAAACACACAACAATCTTAAGGGGGGATTATGATCACTAATTTATATTTAATGAAAGAAGGGGATGCGCATGTCTAATGGTATGCCATGGATAAGATTCCATTTGTATGACTGGATAAGTGGTACAAATGGAATGACATCTGAACAACGGGGGGTTTATATAACCCTTCTCGTTTGCATGTATGAAAAAAAAGAACCACTTAAAACAGATTTTCAAACGCTTGCACGCGTTTGTCATTGTTCGCAGAAAAAATTTGCAGCTATTGTCGAATATCTCATGAGAAATAATAAACTTGTTGAGACAGATAATGGATTGTGGAATACGCGCGTTGAAGAAGAGCTGAACGATTTTGCTGATAAAAAA
>NZ_JBHIOI010000075.1:0-3238 GCF_042195415.1 Bartonella sp. CE47NXGY
TGAGTGGGGATGCTTTGGACAAGTGTAATCAAGAATTTGACCAAATAGCAGGAAGTCCACAGGTAGAGACTCCCTTTTGGTTTACAGAAAAAGACAAGCCGCCGCGTTTACCTTGGTTTATCAGGAGCCCCTTTGCTAATTTTTTATATTATTCAACGCCTATAACAGACGGTCTGAATGACAGAGAGCATCATGAACATCATCTCATGGCAGAGAGGGTTGGTGGTGTTGAAACGCGCCCCGTTAATGTGAGTGTAATTTATGGGATCAAGACATGAGGAGTTGAAATGTCATTAAAACCGTTTGCGATATCAGAGATTAGCGACCCGTCTCAAGTACGGGTCGTTTTGTATTCTGGGGGAGGTTTTGTACATGCGCCGCTTACTGGCGTTTTTGATTTACTGAAAGCCGCTTTGAAAACAGAGCTTGATGGTTCACTGAAAGATTTAGAGAAGCGCTTAGAGACCTTAAGAGAAGAGTTTGAAGATTTGAAAGAGTGTTCATTTTAGGTTTAATGGAGGAATAAAGCAGATGAAAATACCTGATCATAGTCATGAGTATCTGATACCAATAGCCACGAAAGAGGAAATCAGAGAAGGAACTTCGCAAGATAGCGTTGTTGTTCCGAAGATTTTAGGGACGGCATCTTTGTATTCGTATGAAACCTTTGCGCCGTTAGAACAGGTTGTGAATGCAAGGCAAGAGTCGGAAAAAGCCATGGCGCGTGCGAATGGTGCGCAACAGGTTGCAGAAGAATCGAAATCTATTGCTGAACGTGCAGAACAAACAGCGAAAGATGCTTCTCAAACAGCAACAGAGACAACCCAAGTAGCAGCGACCGCGGTAGCGACGAGTCATGAAGTTAAGACGATAGCAACACAAGCAAGTCTTAAGGCGGATGGCGCAAAACGGACAGCTGATGATGCCAAGGATATTGCAGAAGAGGCAAAGGCTCTTTCAGAACAATCCAAGAATGCTTGTGCTGAAGTCAAGGAATCTGTTGCAACTGTTAAGAGAGTTGCCGAATCGGCGCAAACAGGAGTGGAACAAGCCTCGCAAACAGCTTCAGAAGCGAAGGGTTTGGCGGAAGCGGCGAAAAGTGCAGCAGAGAGTGTAACAGAGAAAGTAGATCAAGCACTAAGAGAGGCTAGCGATGCAAAATCTAAAGCAGAAGGCTTAGAAACAATAGCCAATGAAGCAAAATCCACGAGTGATCATGCAAGCCAAACCGCTTTGAGTGCAAAAAGTTTATCAGAAGAAGCCAAGGAAGTAGCCGAGACTGCGAAGTCGACAGCAGAAGAAGCGAAGAGTGTTGCGGAGCAAGCAAAAGAAGAAGCTGATACGACGAAGCAAGGGCTTGGAGAGGTCAAGAGTTCATTAGACACGGTGACAGCAACGACAAATTCTGCGAATACAGCCGCCTCTGAGGCAAAAGTGTTAGCGGAAGAAGCGAAGAGTGCATTGACAGAAGTTCAAGAGAAGGCACAGAGGAACAGTGACAGTCTTTCTGAACTTCAAAGTAAGGTAGGTTCTCTTTCCACTAATTTTTTAGAGAATGTGCGTTTTCATCAACCTGACAGAATTCTGGAAGCCGATCCGAAAAATAGAAAAGGTCTTGTGATCAATGACGGGGCATGTTTTCGCTTTTATCATGGTGAAGAGAATGGGGGTAGGTACCTCTTTTACCGCATTCCAGGGCGTGGAAGGATGACTTTTGACGAAGATCTTGAAGCAGGAAAGGATTATTATATATATCTCATCTTAAAAGATCAGACGAATGAGCTATCCTTTGAAATTTCGCAAAATCCGACGGCTCCTGATGGCTATACAAAGGATAATTCTGAAAAGATCGGTGGATTTCATACGCTATGTGCGGATGTTGGTGAGATTGAAGGTCATCTCTTATCGGGTTATCAAGCGGGGGATGTTTTGCCCAAGTCTGTTTGGTGTTTAAATCACCGCCCACGTAGTAGTCCAGAAGGGATGGTTTACAATCCGTGGCATAATATTTGGGTTGATATTTATCTTCAATCAGGGACAGGTGTAAATGCAAAGTCTGCCTATGGTGTTCCGATTACGACCAGTCGTAGCTATGCGGATCATGCATTTGATTTTTGGTCTGTTAGTAAGAGATTTTTGACGAGTGATGAGTTTTCGCCAAGCATGTATGGAAGTAATCAAGCAACCAGTATTGTCGGCAATCAAGCGCCTTCTCTTAAGACGTCTGGAGGACACGTTGATACAAACAATAGACGGATGATTTCGCATATCGGTTGTGAGGATGGTTGCGGTTATGTTTGGCAATATTTGTCTGGTTGTTATCCAGTGACTAAATGGCATACAGGGGAGCAAGGAAGCAGTTTACGTGTAGACATAAATGTTATGTTGGGAGGAGGCGATTGGACTGGTGGCTCTAACAATGATCATCTTGTACGGAATTTTGCGCATTCTCGTTATGTAGAAGATGAAAAAATAGGCGCCCGTGGATGTAGCGAGCCACTTTATTATAATTAACGCGAGATTGATTAGAACATCATTTTATCCAGCCCCACTTTTGTGGGGCTTTTTTTATGGAGCGTCAGATGAGAAAGATATCGAAAGAAGGATTAGAGCTTATCAAACAATGGGAAGGTTTGCGTTTAGAGGCATATAGAGACACGGCATGTATCTGGACGATTGGTTATGGTCACACCAGCAATGCGGGTCACCCCCTTGTCAAAAAAGGCATGTGTATTAGCCAAAAGCAAGCAGAAGAAATCCTTTGTGAAGACTTAAAGCAATTTGAGAAGACGGTAGAGGAATCGGTGACGGTTTCGTTAACGGATTGCCAATTCGCGGCATTGGTCTCATTTTGCTATAATGTAGGAACAGCTGCTTTTCGCAAGTCAACCTTGTTGAAGAAGCTTAATCAAGGGGATTATGAAGCCGTACCCTTAGAATTACAGAAATGGAATAAGGTCGGTGGGAAGCCTCTTGCGGGTTTAGCCAACCGTCGAGCAGCAGAAGCGGGATTATGGGTAAAAGGGGCTTATGTTTCTTCGAATTATCAAAGGGTAGAAACGAAAACAGCAAGCGGTCTTTTAAAGATAGAAGCACTTGCCCCGATTATAGGGTCTTGTTCAGGTTTTGGCGGCTTGTTGGTTGGCAATGGTCCGGTGCAATGGGCTTTAGCAGGCATCATGGTTTTAGCGGCTGTAACGGGCATAGTGATTGTTGCCAAGCGGTTTGGGGAGCAACG
>NZ_JBHIOI010000076.1:0-3187 GCF_042195415.1 Bartonella sp. CE47NXGY
CTCAAGAGACAGGACTAAATCGCGAGTCTCTTTATCGTTCTTTAAGCGATAAAGGTGATCCACGACTTTCTACTTTTCTTAGTGTTTTGAGTGCTTTAAATTTGCAGATTAGCTTAACGCCTATCCAAAATAATTGTAAGGAACAAGCGGCTTTAGAAGAAGCATCTTGACCACCTCCCCATTTTTGAGAACGGGGAGGGGAGTTCTATTTTTTAATTAAGCAACCTTTTTAATGGGGCTCTCCAAATTTGGTTCGTAAGCTTTTAACAAAGGCTCCATAATCGGGGGAGGTTTTAAGGTTCCAAAATTTGTAATCATTGCCAAAATTCTGAGTGCATTTGGTGATTCATCTTGAAGTTTTAAAATTAAAGCTTTTTCTATTGCATCCATGGTCTCAATGAGAGCATTAAAAGCCTTATCTTCGACATCATCACGATCAGAAAATTGAAACAAAGCCATCCATAAATCACATAAAAAGTCGATACTGGTGTTCATTGTACACCTCCATGGATTTGTTCTCTCAAACATGCCAATCCTTTTGGTGTGATTTTTGTTGAAGGGAGCACCTTTTCTGTTCCGTCCGGTCTTTGAATGGTAATAGCGGGGCAGTCCATGAATCCTTTCTTGATTTTATCCTGATAAGGTAACAGAGGCGCCCCTGGAGCCCGTCGATACACCCAATCATGTTTACGCAAGTAATCTGTTAAATCCTTTGGTCGTACTTCAAGCATTTTCGCTGCTTCAATAAGACCGAATAAACCATCAGAGCGCTTTAAACCATCAAGTGCTTTTGCTTTTGGTGCTAATTCTGCAATGGTGTTATCCTTTTGCTCTATTTGATTTTGTAAGTGATTTAAAACACCAAGTAATGCCTCGGGTTTGGAGTAGTCGACTTGTGGTGTTACTACTTGTTTCAAAAGCCGTTCACATTTGATAAAGTATTGACGTGCCTCATGCCCTTTATCATTCCTCTCTATCATAGAAAGATGTTTAGCCATGTCTAAGGTGAGAGCATAATCTTTAGAAGGACGTCCACCTGAACTTTCGCTCAAAAAAGAGCAAAAGTCATGCTCTTCTTTAAATTTACAATCTTGAATACGTCTGATAATCCAATCTTTAAAACTGGTTTTTACTTCTAAAAATGCGTGTAATTCTCGAGCGTTAACAGTTTGAACTGTTTCCTGTCCAATTATTTGTTCTGATATTTTTATAAGAGTGTTCATGATGAACTCCTAGATGTTAAAGTTTTTGATTGACACTCAATAGAGAGTGCCGGGTGCTCAAAAACACGGCATCTAGTCCGTCGTTATGCCTTTCCCAAAAGGGTATTGTATAGCATAACCACACCCGACAAGACCTTTATATGCCACGGCATATAATGAGTCAAAATCTTTAATGTTCAGAAGATTGATTATTTCGGCAACCAATCCGCTAGATGTTTTAAGGTGTTTTTGAGGCACCTGATTCGATTATTCATATTGTTGCCACATTGTCAAGTTGCTTCTGATAATTTTTTGATATTTTTGCTAATTGATGCCTTCCTCATCCATATGGATAACGCCTTCACCTTCGTCGCATGCGTTTGGTGGGGCGTTTGGATCAAGGGTATCATCTTTGTCTGGTGTGGTGTTTGCAACGTTTCCAGCCGCATCTTCTTGGGTTTCATCAAAAAGTTCGCAATCTATTTTTGTGGTATAACCACCTGTTTTATCAAGCTTGTGTTTAACACTTTTGATGCGCCATTCTGCTGGAATATAGGGGCGGAAAGGGGGCTCTTGAATAAGCTTTGCTTCTGCTTGCACAAAGGGATCACCACCAATATCACATGAGAAAGAAGATTTCCCACGTGATGATTTGTTGCGATAAGCAGCAATGGCCGCAACAGCTTCTGATTGATTGTGGTAGGTGTATTTGAGTTCATGAAAAGGCTCTTTACCAACCTTGACTTCCTTTTTTTCACCAGTGCGGATATCATGATAGCTTGCGATAACACCGCCTTTTTTCTCTTCTTCTTGCTCTTGATTTTCAGATGTTTTGGCTTCCGTCTCTTCTTTAGGCAAATTGGGGGCGTCACTTTCATCCATATGGATCACATCTTCGCCTTCCTCAATTTCCTCTGGTTCTCGTGCATCAGCGGCGGCTTTTTGATCATCTCCTGCATCTGTCTTTAATCCATTGGCGGCACCTGCTTCATCGCGTGCACTGTATTTAAAATCCCAAGAGGTACATTGTTTTTCATGGATGACAACGACGGGCAGTGTTTCACCGGTAATGGCTTTGCCTTCACCCCGTTTGGCAAGCACCAATTTGCCATCAACGGGTTTTGCTACCGCATCATATCCTCCTGCAAGGCGCGTGGCAAAAGCCATATCGCTTTCAGAAGTTTGATCAATGTGACGCACAACAATTTTAGCAAGAGCATGGTCAACTTTTGGTGTATAGCCATTACGCTCTGCTATCTCTTGAACAATACTTCCAAGGGTTTGCTGGTGATAGGATTGGCTTTTGGGGGTTCTGTAAGACGTGTTCATAGAGGCGGCGCGCCCTGTTACACTTAAGCTTTGTGGTGGGCTGCTTACAGAGATTTCATCAATCAGATAGGCTCCCATATCGCGGTTTTTGCCGCCTTCATAGCCAAGTGTGACAGAAATGATTGTTCCGATAAGAGGAATATCAAGAAAGCCGTTATCACTGTCACGGGCGCGGTCATCAAGCTCTATGGTGATACGGTCACTTTTGTTTTCTGCTTCATCGGTAATTTCAATCGACAAAACATAGTCCATCAGCATTCTTGTGATGTCCTCTCCATTTGCCATCACTGTGCAAAAAGGTTTCATGATTTGCTACCCCAAATTCTGATTACCGGTGTGGCTTTAGGATAGGGGAGGGTTGGTAAGAGTATCGTGATGCCTGCTTTTAAAATGGGTCCATAGTCTGCAAGCCCCAAATTCGCTGCATAGACGCGTTCAACAGCAAGGGCTTGTTGACCCTTTGCATAGTATCTCCAGCAAATGGCATCAACCATATCACCATCTTTGGTCATATAAAGATCACTCATAGGTCTTCACCATATTCTCTCAACTTTATTGTAAATTCTTGTTTTTTGGGGATGCCATTATGATGAAAAATGCTTTGTTTTTCCTCTACAGAAAGAATGACAAACTTACCTAAGATTTTGCCTTGACCA
>NZ_JBHIOI010000077.1:0-3116 GCF_042195415.1 Bartonella sp. CE47NXGY
AGTCTAAAATGTGTTATTAAAAGAAATTAACAGAAATCTTAAAAGCCATTTAGTGACAAAATTGATAGGTTATAAAGCTAAAAATACGCATAATGAGAGCGTTTCTAAAATATTATAAATGTATAGATTCAGAAAATACGCAATCGTTTCACAAAGCCCGTAATATAGCTTTAAAAGCACATAAATATAAAAGAAGCAATTAATAAGCATAAGATATTATCAATACATAACGTATTAAAAAAATAAGAAAAAATATCAAAAAAGATAAAATATTATTTGACAATAAATACGTATTTTGCTATATAAATAATCAAGTGCTTAACAACACTAAACAGTAAGCGAATAGGTTGCGATAAACCTAATCCTATTAAAAACTGACTATCTTTTATGCTTTTGTTAGCATATACAGTGATTTTGTCGGGTGTAGTTACACCATACAATACCCATTTATGGGAAAAGTGTAACGACGGACTTACTGCCGTGTTTGTTAGCACCCGGCGCCTCTATAGAGATGCCAATAACAAACATTTAATCAGTAAGGTTTTAATTATGAAAAATATATCAAAAAACACCCCCGTTATCTCTAATATTTCAAATGAAACCACGTCTGTTAATCAACAAGAGCCTGCAAAAAAATACGAATTTATTGATGATTGTGAATATATCGATGGTCATTTCTTAACTCGAATTAGAGCCTTAAGAGATTTTGATGATGTCAAAAAAGGCGATTTAGGGGGGTATATTGAAAATGAAAGCAACTTATCTCATGAAGGTAATTGCTGGGTGTATAATAAAGCTCGGGTCTTTCAAAATGCACGCGTCTTTGGAAATGCTAAAGTAAAAAGCTTTTTTGTTGATGTCTATGGTAATGCTCAAATTTATGGGAATGCTATTTTTGAAGGTCTGACATTAAAGGACAATGCAAAACTGTCTGGTAATGCGCATGCTAACAACGCCGTTGTAATTGAAGGCAATGCACAAATTTATGATAACGCCCGTGTCACTGATCATGCTCATATTTCCGATAATGCTGTCATTTGTGATGATGCTCATGTCGGAGGCAATGCAAAAATAAGTGGCTCTGCTTACATTTGTGATGAATCACGTGTTTTTGATGATGCTGTTATTTGTGATGCTCTTGTCTCAGGCAATTCTTACATTCATAGCAATGCCTCTTTAACAGCTAATGAAGATATCTGTGATGATGCATATCCTGAGTTTGGGAGCGAAGATGATTATTATCGTCATGAGTATTATGCTGATTTTGAAGGGTATTATGACGATGATAATGACAGCGAATATGAAAGTGATGCTGCGTAAATGACACGCGCGGGCGCGGCGGGGGCGCCTGCTTTCCAACCCAATTTTTCCATTTCAAATTTTATCAAACGTTTATCACATTAGATTGTGAGGGTCTTCTTATGTGCAAAAAATATGAATTAACCAGTGAAATCAAAAAAATCAAACATGCTCTTACTCGAAATATTATAAACCTTTATCGCATTAAAGCTTTAAAAGATTTTGATGATATAAAGGCGGGGTCTTTAGGCGGCTTTATTGAAAAGGAAGTTAACCTATCCCATGATGGCAATTGCTGGGTGTATGATGAGGCTTGTGTCTACGGTCATGCAAGAGTGTATGATGATGCAAAAATACGGCATTATTCGCAAGTCTGTGGTCAAGTTTATGGCAATGCTGAAGTCTATGGAAAGGCTTTTATCTCTCAATATGCAAAAATTTATGACCATGCTTTTGTCTATGGCAATGCTCATGTTTATGGCAATATTTATGGTAATGCTCATGTGAATGGTAGTGCCCGCATTCTTGCTGATGCTCATATTTATGATCATGCGCATGTTTCTTATGATGCTACGGTTTTTAGTTATGCACGCGTTTATGGTCATGCCAAGGTTTGTGGCTCTGCTTGCATTTATAGCCATGCAAAAATTTATAATTATGCTGTTATTAATGGTCGTGCTAAAATTTATGGCAAGGTTTATGGAAATGCTTGTGTGAGTGGCTCTTGTGAGATTTATGGCTCTGTTTATGGCAATGCTAAAATCTCATATTGTGCAACGATCTGGGGGCGTGCTTATGGCAATGCAAAAATCAATAAAAAAAGCAAAGTAAGGTTGGTTCCAAAAAATTGTGAGGTGTATGAAAGAGATAATGTTGTCAATATAACTGATAAAACAGAATAAAAAGAGACATGGGGGTGTGCATTCTTTATGGTTATAAACGCATATAAAATGCATTGCTATAAACATATCATAAAAGAGAGAGTAACATAAAAAAAGCCGTGTCAAATGATATGACGCGGCTTTCAAATAGCGTTTCTTATTGATTAAAATGAATCATCCACAATGGAGTAATGAATGCATATATACAAAACGTATCATATTGCAAGCGCTCTATGAGAGATATGAAAACTTATCAAAAGAAACGTAAATGTGCGTATGATCTTTAATCACTCATTTGAATGAGAGAACCTATAACGCTTGTTATGGCTATTAAACGTATCAAATAAATCAAAATGCTCGGTAGCTTTAACAATCCAATCAAAAGAACATGCATATTAAGTGAATATCTTATAACAAAACGGTTTTTTACATTTACGAGCATTGGTTTTTAAAAGCAGATTTTTATAAGATAAATAAACAAACGCTTTTATAAAATGTAAGGTTTGCAAGATTTTGCTCTGCTGTGAAAGCTAAATCTTAGTTTTCTCATAAATGAAACGTTTTTAAGAGCAAATGATAACTAAGTTATAACTGTTATAAAAAAAGTTTTAACGTTTCTTATAAAGATCTCATTTTATGTTTCAAACGTTTAAACGTGCATTTAAAGAGGTTCTCATAAGCGTATTTGTACTTTTCATTAAAACCTAATTTCTTTAAATATTAGCCGGTCCATTTTTGGAGGCATTATCTTAGAATAGAGCATTCTTTAAACATTACAGCTTTTGACTCAAAATTAAGTAAAAACCCATACCTTATGATGTTACAATGGTTTTGAAGTTTGTTTGCTTATCTTTGTCTTAATAGCTGCCCCCAAATTTGGAAAGAGCTCATTTGGTTTCGTATTTTTAAACTATAACTTTTAAAACGTTTTTAGTA
>NZ_JBHIOI010000078.1:0-3081 GCF_042195415.1 Bartonella sp. CE47NXGY
TCAAGATCTTTTTGCAGGTATGTCGGCAGCACCGTCAGGCGGTTCTGGGTGGGATGCGCTTGCAAGTGGTGTGAAGCGTCTTAACGAAGGAGATAAACAAAGAGGGCAGGTTAATCAGACCGTCGAATATCTAAAATCTAAAGGGTACAGTGAAGAAGAGGCGCGGTTCATGGCTGGGAATAAAGATGCATTGAATGCTTTTCTATTACAAAAAGTGAACGGCGGTTATGATGCTAGATCTAAAGAAGAAATGGACCGCCTACGAGAAACAATAGATCTTAAAAATAGTGAAGCTATCAGTAGTAATACACTCCATGACATTGAACGTTTTATGAATTATATAGAAGAGAATGGTGATTGGGCTACGGGAAATCTTGCTGATTGGCAAGCTTCTTTTAAGGTTCCTCAACACCGTGATATGCGTTCACTGCTTGATTCCATTAAAAACCGTATAGGTATTGACCGTTTAGAAACGATGAGACGGTATTCACGCAATGGTGCTTCTGGTTTTGGTAACCTTACAGAAAGAGAGCTTGATATCTTAAAGAGCTATTTAGGAGAGATAAAGTACGACTTGGGTCATAAAGAGCTCTTGTTTAGGTTGAAAAAAATCCATCAGATTTTGGCTAAGATGAAATTAGACGTATTGAAATTGCTAGAAGACAGCAGCATTGAATTAACGCAAGAGAGTGTTGATAAGGTTACCTCACAGTCGCATTCTAAAGCTCCACAGCAAGGACGTAATGCTTTGCCACTTGTTACCAGCAAAGAAGAGGAAGATGCATTGCCTTCCGGTGCACGCTTTATTGGTGAAGATGGAAAGATAAGGGTTAAAGGGGCTTAAAATGGCATATATTCCTTATTCTCGCATTGTTGATGATGTATCCGATAATGATGGTACGTCTTCGGTGAAGAACAGTCGTGGTAATCAAGGAAAAAAAACAACGGGTTATATTCCTTATTCCCCTCTTGTTGATGATGATACGGCTTCATTTAATACAAAATTTACAGCAGATGATTTTTCATTTGATGATAAAGATCTTACGTGGTCGGATGCTGTTAGAAGCCATGGTACATCTGGTCTTACAGCAGGTTATAGTGATGAGATACAAGCGGCGAATGAAGCGGGTTTTATAGATTATTGGCGTGGTGATAAACGAGCAGAGGAGATCTATAATAGAAGGGTAGCTAAGGAGCGCGCTTACCTAAAAGCTTTGGAAGAGAAACATCCATGGTTATCTTCTGGTGCTTATATTGCTGGTTCGATTTTACCAACATTAGCATCTTTGGGTATTCCAGCATTAAATTTTTTGCGAGCAGGTTCGACTTTAGGAAGTTTAGGTAGGGGAGCTATTGTTGGGGCAGGTTCTGGAGCTTTACATGGTTCTGGTGCAGGAAAAGGTTACAATGATACGGTGAATTCGGCATTAGCCGGTGGTGTTGGTGGGGCAGTTTTGACGCCGGTTGCTGCTTTAGGAGGTATGGGTATTTCTAAGGCAGTTCGTAGTTTAGGAAATGCTTTAAAGTCACCTCCTGTCGTGAGGAATTATTTTAATCCTGCTCGTAAAGAGGTTTCAAATAAAGCTTTGCGAGAAGTTGCCAAGCAACTTTACGATAATAAACCCCAAAAGATCACGGAACGTCTTAGCTCAGAACCTCAGGAAGTATTTTTGACAGATATTAATGAAAAACTACGACAGACTTTGTGGAATGCGTCTAAAACAAATGAAGATGTTTATAATCTCTTGAAACAAGCGCATGAGAAAAGATTAGGCGGTTCTGTTCAACGTCTTGATGATATGATGGAGCAGACGATTGTTCCATACCAGCATAGAGATACTTTAAGCAGGACACTTAAACGGCAAGGAAAAGAGGCTCATGATCATCTCTATGAACAAGCGAAGCAAATTCCAATAGGAAAAGAACATTATCCAGCTCTTAATAAACTTTTTGAAAATAAAGGGTTTCAAAGAGCTCTCAAAGAAGCTGTTAAGACTTTAGAGGAACACCCCCTCAGTATAAATCCTAGACGATTTTATAATAGAAAGTTTAGCAGTATAAACTATAAACCTACGATAGAGTTATTAGATCAAACCAAGAAGTCTCTTGATGATTTAATCGAAAAAAGTAAGAAACATGGCGATAACCAGAAGGTTTTAGGATACGAAATCCTCAAACAAGATTTAGTAAAAATAATGGATCAAATCTCTCCTACTTATCAAGCAGCGCGTGGTAGTGCAGCAAAATTCAAAAATTTTGCAGATAGTTTTGAGAAGGGTAGACAAGCTCTAGGCACGAAACTTGAAAAGAGTATTGAAAGGGATGCAGTTAAGGAAAATCTTTCTAAAGGGAATTGGACAAAACAAAATAATACCTATCAGATGGGTATGAGAAATGCCTTAGATGATTTACTCAGAAAAAGTGATGACCCTATTAATGAATTTTCTAAACTTTTAAAACAAAATCTTGCGTCTGAGAATCTTGAAAGGACCATAGGACCGGAACGGTTTTCTACTTTTAAAAAGGCAGTAGATCAGGAGCAATTCTATTCTGATGCAGCAAAAGAGGCTTTTAGCAAATTTGAAGGCACTCCTGAGTTTTCTGTTTTTGATGGAATTAATTTTTCAAATTTTTTGCATTGGCCAACTGAATCTCTAAAATTAGCACGAAACATATTTTTCCACCCGAATGCTCCAGAGGCGCTACGGGCAAGACAAGAGCTAGAGCGCGGTATAGCGAAGTTAGCAACTTTTGGCGTTAAAGGAATGGAGCGCAATGAAATTGCCAAATTGATTCAAAGTGCTTTGAAGTGGCATAAAGCCGGTGTGATAACGGATGAAGGCTTGAAGATTGTTTCTAGAGCTGTAGCAAAAGGGTTAGGTCCTAGTGCTTCAATAGAGTACGCGAAATGACCCGTTATAGTCCTTCAGTAGATCAAGCGATCCGTCAAGCAGCAGCGCGTTATGGTTTGCCAGAGAGTTATTTGTACCGTGTTGCGCAAGTTGAAAGTGGAGGCAATCCGAATGCAAGGAATCCCCGTTCTTCTGCGGGTGGGTTGTATCAATTTATAGACAGCACCGC
>NZ_JBHIOI010000079.1:0-3016 GCF_042195415.1 Bartonella sp. CE47NXGY
TTCTCTTTATGTTTGTAATAGATTTTTCCCGTTGCGTGGACGCCATAGAGAATAGCTTCTCACATCTTAAAAGATGGATAACAAAAAGTTAGATATCAAATCTCTCCTTTAAAAATATGATGAAACAAGAATTTACACAAACATTGTTTGCGTGGATGGGTGGTAAACACTATCTGCGTAAGAAAATTATACCGATTTTAAATAGCATTGACCATGAAACCTATGTTGAACCGTTTTTAGGTTCTGGTGTTATTTTCCTAAATAAAGGACCAGCAAAATATTCCGTTATTAATGATTTGAATGGAGAGATCACGAATCTGTTTCAATGCGTTCAAAATGACTTTGATGATTTAGCTAAACGATTGGAGTGGTTTGTTTGTTCAAGACAGTTGTTTTTTGAACTTGCGGCGATTGAACCAGAAAGCCTTTCCAAAGTTGAAAGAGCCGCCCGTTTTTTGTTTCTCCAACGTTGTGTGATGTATGGGAAAAAAGAGTATGTCTCTTTTGGCTTTGGAAGGAAAAAGCCTATAGCATTTAATCCCGATAAGCTGTTATCAAGGATGCGACGTGTTAGACAGAAGCTTCTTGATACGACAATCTTAAATTTGTCGTGGGAACGGGTTATCGAGCTATTTGATGCACCCGACAGTTTATTTTACCTAGACCCGCCTTATCTTGTGAAGAAGAAGTGTTATAGCTCTGGGAATTTTGTTGAAGATGATTTTGTGAGTATGGCAAAAGTTCTCAAAAGCATACAAGGCAAATTTGTCTTGAGTCTAAATGATTGTGATGCGGTTCGAGAGATCTTTAAGGATTTTGACTTTTTAGAATTAGAGACCCTTTGGACCTCTGGTTTTGCTAAAAAACCATCCCGAAAAGAACTCTTGATTCGCAATAATTAAGAGGCATGTTAAAAATCCTATTCCCTAACTTTTATTTACGCGTCCCTCACTATAAAAAATATATGGAAAATCAATAAATTATTTTGGATAAAAAAGAGCATGGTGCCCAAAAGAGGACTCGAACCTCCACGCCTTACGGCACAGGTACCTGAAACCTGCGCGTCTACCAATTCCGCCATCTGGGCTTATAAAATTCATCTAAGCGCATGAAGCAACTCTGTCAATAAAATTATAGAATTTATTTTTTCAGCTTAAAACGATAGCATTGAACTTTTGAGAGAGATCATGATTTTAGAAGTTTAAGGTGTGAGGACTGTCTTTGATAAAATTGTTGAATCCGGATTAAATGTGTAAATAATAGGAATGCCGGTCGCTAATTCTTGAGATATAATTTCCTCACCGGAGAGACCTTCAAGCGCCATAATAAGAGCACGAAGAGAATTTCCATGTGCTGCGATCAAAACAGTTTGAGAGCGCAAAATATAAGGCTGGATATGGTAAAGATAATAAGGCCAGATGCGCGCACCGGTGTCGCGTAGGCTTTCTCCATTCGGCGGCGCAATCGTATAGGAGCGGCGCCACATTTGCACTTGCTCTTGCCCCCATTGTTGGCGTACTTCATCTTTATTTAAACCAGAAAGATCACCATAATTACGTTCATTTAATGCGGGATTTTTTATCACTTCTAAATCTGATTGTCCCATTTGCTCTAAAATGTGCTGAGCGGTTTTTTGAGCACGCTGTAAGGCTGATGTATAAGCGATATCAAACTTCAAACCATATTCTTTCAGTTTTTTTCCTGCTGCTATCGCTTCGGCATGACCTTTTTCTGTTAAATCAGGATCTTTCCAACCGGTAAAAAGGTTTTTGAGATTCCATTCACTTTGTCCATGACGAATTAGTGTAAGTATGCGTCCCATTATGAATTGCCTCTATTCTATTGATTGTTTAAAATTCATTGTTCAATCCCAAAACATCGAACATTGAATAAAGACCGCTTTCATGATTTTGTGCCCATAAAGCTGCTTTTAATGCGCCATTGGCAAAGATAGAGCGTTCTTGCGCTGTATGTGAAAGAACAATGCGCTCATTGGAGCCGGCAAAAATGACACTGTGTTCTCCAACAACTGTCCCACCACGTGAACAGGAAAAGCCAATGGTGCCTTTTTTGCGTTTACCTATATGACCATTGCGTTCGTTGACACGCACATTTTTAAGCATAACATTGCGCCCTTCAGCTGCTGCTTGGCCAAGAAGAAGGGCTGTTCCAGAAGGGGCGTCAACTTTGTTAGCGTGATGCATTTCATAAACTTCGATATCAAAATCATCGGCTTCTAATGCTTTAGCGGCTTTCTTTACAAGGTTGGCTAAAAGATTTATTCCAAGGCTCATATTTCCGGATTTGACAATTGTTGTATATTTCGCAAAATCTGCAATTTTTTCTTCTTCTGTTTTGCTAAATCCTGTGGTGCCAATAATATGGACAAGGCTTTTTTGAGCAGCGTAGTTAGCATAAAGAATACTGGCTTCTGGTTGTGAAAAATCTAAAATACCTTCTGTATTAGAAAAGGCATTTTCGGGATCGTCAGTGATACCAATCCCAAGAGAATCTGAACCAATTAAGGCACTGGCATCTTTTCCTACAAACGGTGAGCCTTTGCGTACAAGAACAGCACAAAGTTCTACATCTCTCCTCTGCTGGATTGTTGTAATGAGTTCACGTCCCATTCTTCCATTTGCACCAACAACTGTAAGGCGCATTTTTATCTCCTTATAATACTTTACTGTGCAGTATAGGCAAATTCTTGCCTTCTTTCCAATGGTTCTTTTTCTTTATAGAAAAATTTTTTTCCTGCTTTAATTTATCTTGTTGTGCTGTAAAATACTGTTGTTTAGAGCAAGTGATATAAGATCTACAAATTTAAATAGAGATGTTTTTCGGTCATTCAAGATATAATACTAAAAAACACAATAAAGTCAATAGGTTGTGTGAAATTATTTTATATGAATCCACTCAAGAATCCATCTTTTTATGCATGATTCATTTGACCATTTTTTATATAAGATTGCCATGGATGAATAGACTGTAAAAAGCAAATCATGATGCAAATATT
>NZ_JBHIOI010000080.1:0-3009 GCF_042195415.1 Bartonella sp. CE47NXGY
CAACATGCGAAGGATAAAAATAATCCGCTTTATTTTGTTGTGTTCCCTCAAGCCGATTCTGCTATCTCAGAACTTCTGGTAGCAGGCTATCAGAAGTTTATGGAAAATAACTTTTGGGGTTTGACCAATTCAACACAAGAAGCAAAAGATTTGATGTATAGCTATGGTCTTACAGGATTAGAACTTTATGGACATAGTCGCGGGACAATGACATTGGGGAATATGCTGAATTCTTTCAAACAAGAAGGTGTTCACGGTATAGCCGACAACACGAATATCAATTTCTATGGACCCGCCTTTAATGTTTTAGTTGCATCCGGTCTGTTAGGTTATGTGAGTGATGGCAAACAAACCACTATTGGTTTTGATGGGAATAGATATGACTTTGTAAGCAGAATTATTGGCGGCAATGGCTATACCTACGGGATACTCCCTGCCGGTAGTAACTGGTGGAAAGAATGGTGGAGAGTGATCATGAATCCCATAAGCTCCCATACTTGTCTTGGAGATGCGAGTCCACAATGTAGATATAATTATGGCACATCTCATCTAGAACAAAAACCTTGAATTAGATCATGGAGGAAAAAATGAAACAAACCTTAAAATTATTAAGCGCTGTAACTTTGTTCAGTATAGCCGGATGTCAATTTAACAAACCTCCTCTAGGAGAGGTGGCAGCGTGGAAGAAACCAGGAGCAGATTTTACAGAGGTAGGAAAAGCCTTGTTAGAATGTGGAATGCCAACTCCTTATTATACCGATCCAGAAAGCAGAAAGCTGAGTAACAATGCATGGGCAACAATTCATGCTTGTATGGTTCAATCAGGTTTCCATTATGAAAATGAACATGAGGGAGGATGGTGTTATACTTTTAGAGCCGAAAATCTCCCGATTTGTCGTCCAGGTGCTGTGATCCCGAGGCCCAGTGTCAAGAAGCGCTTAAACAGCCCTTTTTGTAAAAAATATAAAAACAGTCGTAAATGCCAGCCTTAATTTTTGCTGCTGATGGTAATCAACCCCCATCCTTGTTTTTGCTTGGAATGGGGGATTGTTTTCTCAATCCACTATCTCAATATTGTTCACCGCTGTTTAAACAGTGGTGACAGAAAATATCACCAGGCTTACGGGCCTTCTTATCGCAAATAAATCCACTGAAAGAGGGGAAAATGAAGAAAATCTTAAAACTATTGAGTTGCATGGCTCTGTTAAGTATCGCTGGATGTATTAACCAACCTCCTCCATCAACTTTAGCATTATGGGAAAAGCCAGGTGTCGATAAAGCGATGATCCAACAATCCTTATCAAAATGTGGCTGGAAACCGGTTTATGCTTCTTCCAGTAATATGAATTCGTATGTCAATGAATTTGTCTCAGTGTATGAATGCATGAAAAAAGCAGGCTTCCGGTATAAATTGCAGGATTCAAGGGGGATTTATTTTACACAACCTCCGAAAAGTGACTCGTTCCTAACCGATCTCATGATAGCTGGATATCAGCAATTTATGGATAATGACACTTTTGGTCTCAGCAATACGAGCAAGAAGGAACGGGCCATGATAGCGCATTTTGAGAATGAAAGAAAACGTCAACAAACAAAAAAAGCTTTACAAAAGCGACCATCCAAGCGTCCTATCCATCCTTAAAAAGAGAGTTGGACAAAAGCACGAATGATGTAGGGTGCCAAAGCATTGCCCTCCTTTATCCACGCGGGTGGCAGTTTAAATCTGGTGGTCAATCAACTCAACAACACGGCAAATGAAGGTTCGATTACAGGATATGACTGTGCTATCTGGTCAAGATATCCATATGGCTGCTTCCGATATAGATGCCAAGGGCAATGTTGCTCTTGGCGCCCAAGGGGAGGTAACAATAGGGGTAAGAAACGATGAAGTGGAGTATCATCTTCGCACCAAAAACACGAAAGTGGATATGCAAGCCTCTCATGCCGTTGGCTCTTCGATAAAATCGGGAGGTGACACCACTGTCATTGCAGGGCAGGATGGCAAACCACATGATCTTAGCATCACAGGCAGTTCCATTGCGGCTGATGGCAAGGTAGGGCTGAAAGCCAGCAACGATGTCCTGATCAATAATGCAGAGGATAGCTTACATTATGAGATGTCGTACCATAAAGACGGTGGAGCATTTAGTAGCAGTAAATCTGAGCATAACAAGATGGATGTGCGCCAAGTTGTGGGGTCAAGCATAACAGGGGGTGAAGGCATTGCCATTGATTCCGGAAACAACACGGAAGTTGTAGCCTCGACGCTCATAGCCGGTAAGGCAGAGGAAACGTCAGGAGAGAAAGCACCAGGAGAACAGAAACAAGCGGATATTACCATTCACTCTGGGGGAAAGATTACTATAAAAGGCGCCCAAGAACACTTGGATCAGCAAGCACAATCGTCATCAAGTGGCTTTTTGCATGAGAAATCGTCCGATACATCTCAATCGCATACCACAACGGTCTCCTCTATCCTTGGGGCAACGGGCAACATTATCACGCAATCAGACAAAGAGACCACAATCACGGCTTCTCATCTTCTTTCCGGTCAAGATATCAATGTGAGCGGAGAAAATGTGACGATTGATGGCATGACAAATCATCATAAAAGCCATTCAGAGGAGCATGAAACAGGTTTTGGTGTGGGATCAGGCAAGGGCTTTGTGTCGATATACGGGAGTGAGGGAAAGACAGAAAATGAAGAGAGTTTTGAGCATCAAGGTTCTTCTCTCAATGCGGATGGTACGATCACCATCACTGCCAAGAAAAAAGATGTGAAAATTGTTGGCTCTGATCTTGCAGGGGAAAATGTTAATCTTACCGCAGCGCATGATGTGAATGTTTCACCTGGTCATAATAGCCATTCCTCAAGCTCAAAGGAAGAACGTACAGGCTTTGGCATTCAGTTTGAAAAGAGCAACAGCGGTGTTTCTGTAGGTGTTGGAATTGCAAGCGCCAAAGATACGGGCGATCAATGGGAAACCACTTCCACACAATCACACATCA
>NZ_JBHIOI010000081.1:0-2786 GCF_042195415.1 Bartonella sp. CE47NXGY
TATCTTATGCATGACCCTCTCCATTATGGACGATATGAAAAGGTAGAAACCTATTATGAATGGGCTGAAGAGCGTGAAGGTTGGAATAAAAATGATATCGGCATTGATCTGGTGGCAAAGCTTCGCAATCAAGAGGGATATGTGGCTATTCAATGTAAGTTTTATAAAGCTGACCATCAGATCAGTAAAAAAGATATTGATAGCTTTATCGCTGCCTCTGGAAAAGACATCTTTAAATATCGACTTCTCGTTGACAGCACAGAAGTGGAATTAAGTGACAATGTGAATGCCATGATTAAAGGACAAGCGATACCCGTTTATCGTATTGACCTTCGTCATATGGAAAACAGTCGTATAGACTGGCAAATATTTGCAACGAAAAAAGAAGTTGTTCTGAAATCAACAAAAGAGCCTCGTCCCCATCAAGAAGAAGCCATCAAGAAAGTCTGTGAAGGGTTAAAAGAAGCAGATCGTGGCAAGCTGATTATGGCATGTGGAACGGGGAAGACTTTCACTAGCCTTAAGATAGCAGAAACCATAGCAGGAACAGGCAAGCGTGTGTTGTTTCTGGTTCCTTCTCTGGCTTTAGTTTCGCAAACAATCCGTGAATGGACAGCCGATGCACAAGTCCCGTTGCGTTCCTTTGCGGTTTGTTCTGATACGAAAGTAGGCAAGCGTCGTAAAAACCAAGATGATATTGTTGGCATGGAAACATCAGATCTTGTTCTCCCTGCTACAACAGATGCGAAAGCCCTTGCCAAAGAAGCTTGTGAAAACCTAGCAGATGCAATGACGGTCATCTTTTCAACCTATCATTCTATCCAAGTGATTTCGGATGCACAAAATACCCATGGGTTACCTGAATTTGATCTGATCATTTGTGATGAAGCCCATAGAACAACTGGTGTTGTGTTGGGAACAGAAAAGCATGAATCTGAATTTATCAAGGTTCATGACAATAGCATTATTCGAGGCAAAAAACGCCTCTACATGACAGCAACCCCAAAGATCTTTAGTGACAAGCTGAAAAGGAATGCTTTCTTATCCAATAACGTTTTGGTGTCCATGGATAATGAAAAACTCTATGGCAAACAACTTTACACTTACAACTTTTCACGTGCTTTAGAGGATAAGCTGTTATCACCTTGTAAAGTTATCATATTAGTTGTCAACGAAGAAGAAGTAAGTCAATCCATTCAACATCTGATTACCGATAAGAATTATGAACTTATTCTCGATGATAGGACCAAGATTAATGGCTGTTATAGAGCCCTTACCAAAATGGATCTGAAACTTGATCTTGAAGATGACCCCAAACCCATGCGTAGAGCTTTAGCTTTTTGCAAAGATATTGAGACTTCTAAACGCATATGCAAAAGATTCAAAAAAGAAAAAGTGCAAGAATCTTTACGCGCTCTTCATAAAAACTATAAAGATACTCCTCCTCTTAACTGTACCCTTGCCCATATTGATGGAACCTTTAGTGCTAAAGAGCGTACAAAACAACTTGAATGGTTAAAGGAAGATGCGGAGGAAAATACCTGCCGTGTACTTACCAATGTACGCTGTCTTTCTGAAGGTGTTGATGTTCCTGCTCTTGATGCTGTTCTATTTTTACACCCGCGAAAAAGTCAAATTGAGATTATTCAAGCGATCGGACGTGTAATGCGTCGAGCAGAGGGTAAAAAAAGAGGCTATATCATTCTACCCGTTGGGATACCCGCTGATATTCCGCCGGAAATAGCCTTAGAAAACAACCAAAAGTATAATGTCATCTGGCAAGTTCTCAATGCTTTACGTGCTCATGATGATAACTTTAATAAAATAATTCACCATATGCACAAAAAACAAGACGTAAGCGATGCTCTTGAAATTGTTGCTGCTTCTCAAGAACTTGCGTTAGAAGATACGACCACGGTTATTGATGATTTACCTATACGCTCAAAATTAGAGTATTCAGGACTTAATATTGGGTTAGCAACTTACGAATCTTCTCACACATGTGAAGAACAAGGTGAACTCCCCCTTTTTTCTAAATGTAAAGATGTCATTAAAACTGCTATTGTTAATAGATTTTACGATCCTAGCTATTGGAAAAAATGGGCAATAAATGTTGGTGATCTTGCTCAAACTCATATCACACGCTTAACTGAGGTTTTGACGAAATCAGAAACTGAAACACGGCGTGTGTTTAATGGTTTTATGACCGAATTACGTAGTAATTTAAATACAACTATCTCCGAACAAAATGCGATTGAAATGCTTGCGCAACATCTTGTGACGCGTCCAGTCTTTAATGCTTTATTTGAAGGGCATCAGTTTGTTCAAGAAAATCCCGTATCTTGCGCTTTACAACGTGTACTCAATGCCCTTGATAAAGTTACTCCTAAAGAAGAATCTCAAGATCTCAAAAATATTTCTAAGAGTGTACAATTTTACACGCGTGGAATTACCACTCTTGAAGCACAACAAAGTTTAATTGTAGAGCTTTACAATGAATTTTTCCGTTATGCTTTTCCGCGTACAGTAGAAAAATTAGGCATTGTTTATACTCCCATTGAGGTTGTTGATTTTATCATTCATTCTGTTGATGATGTTTTACGCAATGAGTTTGGCAAAAGCTTGGGGGCACGTGGTGTTTCTATTCTTGACCCTTTTACGGGTACTGGGACCTTTATCACACGGCTATTACAATCCAATCTCATCAAACCAGAGGATATGGAATATAAATACCGTTATGATATCCACGCAAATGAGATTGTCTTGCTAGCCTATTACATAGCAGC
>NZ_JBHIOI010000082.1:0-2733 GCF_042195415.1 Bartonella sp. CE47NXGY
TTATGCCTTTTTATATTTGTGTCGTGTTTTTTTAAAGAATTGAGGCTCTTGCTTGAGTTGGTGCTCTTGCTTGAGTGCTGAGAGGAAAGTGAAGAGGGCTTTTATTGAGCCTTGCCTTTGACTTGTTCATTAAGGAGCATGGGGGACACTTCTCGTTTTATGCCTTTTTATATTTGTGTCGTGTTTTGAAAAGAATTGAGGCTCTTGCTTGAGTAGGATTCTTGCTTGAGTGGTACTTTTGTTTGAGTGGGATTTTTGTGAGCTTTTAAGGGGAAAGTGAAGAGGGGCTGCTCTTGGACTTTACTTGCTGTTTCTGTTCTCTTAAAGAGAGAAAATCTTGTAACTTATTTTCTTTTTATCAAGCATAAAAATGTGTTTTACCAAGCGATATGGAGAGCGAAAAATCTATATTTAAAGCAAAAGATATTCTGGTGTTTGGGGAAAAAGAACCCATTTTCTTGCAGGTGGAGGCAAGGCGCATAGAGAAGGTGAGCCAAAAGCACACGTTTTGATCAAGACTTTTTGCTCCATAGCAAGTGTAACAGTGCTTTTAAAGAGCCTGGGGTAGAGGGGGAAAATTGAAAGAAAAGAGGGACATTTATTTATTTACGAGACTGTTATTTATTTACGAGACCGCTAAGGACAGTTTCTCATCTCTGGATGAAAAAGGTTTTGTGCAATTTGGTTATGGAATTGTTGGAGACGCTGGTATCCATGCTGCGGCTTGCCAAATGATTAATCCTTATCATTTGGGGGCTTTATCATTTTGGGGGGCCAGATTGACAACGAGGCATTGAGGCAAAGGGGTGGATTTTAAGGCAAAGGGATTGAAATTTCTTGAGGAAGAGGTAAGCGTAGGGCGTGTCGTGTACTTGAGGAAGTTTTCGATGAGGCAATGAATGAGGTTGATCTGGGACTGAGGTTGATCTTGGCCGCGTGCTTGGCTTTCAATAGAACACCCTTCCTTGGGAAAAGGAAATTGTACTATCTCTCAAGTGGCTTCTTCTTTACTTGCACACCCTTGGGGCTTTGGTATTGAGGGCTGATATTAACATTTGGCAGCTTTCTCATAAAAGCTTTATGGAAGATGAAAGTTTGGGTTTTGAAAAAAAATATCGAAAAAATCAATTTGGGCCGGTTTTGTTGATGATTCAAATCGTCATAAAGACAAAGCAACTTCGTTACGATTTTCTTGCACTCGTTTGCTTCTTCTTTGGAAAGCAGCTTATCTTCCTGAAAATAAAAAGAGCACTTAGAATTTTAGAGTCAGAGACCCAAATTTGTGCAATAGAAGAAGATATTTTATGAAAATTTGATCGAGGAGAAAAGAGAAGCCTTAAGACAATAGGGGGTACACTGTGAGTGATGAAAACATGATGTTTGAAGTTGATGAAAAAAAAGGCACCCCTGATATTGTCTTTATAAAAAATGAGGGGCAATGGAAAAAATGCATCATTGGATGAAGAATTACGGTCTTTTTCGCTGGAAGAAGCGTTTTTGACAAGCAAAAATTATAAAGTCATTTTTTTCATTGCTTTCATTGTGGCAGCTTTAAGAACGGCTCTTCTCTTCTTACTCATGTGGCTTGAGTGGAAGTTGGCGGGGTGGGAAGGGGATGTCGTGGCAGCTCTCTTTTGCATCGTGCAGGTTATATTAGATTTAATTTTTGTACTCATTCCTGTTGCCTTTGTGGTGCGTATCATTTTTACGCGTTTGTTGAAAAAAAAGATCGATAAGTTGGATCAGGAAATCTGGCAGCGAAGAAAAACGGCTTACCAACAAAACAGCGTGTGAAGGGAGGGCAGAAAATGAATACTGGTCTTTATATATTCTCATGCGTTGTAGGAGAGACCTTCTATTCGTGCGATGTTTGAAGTTGATGAAAAAAATGCACCCCTGATATTGTCTTTATAAAAGATGAGGAATACAAGCGCTTGATATTGATGAACTCTCATTCATTGTGAGGACGAAAGCTTCGGTTCATGAAAATGGCTTGAAAATTGAAACAAATGAGGGATAAAAAATGAGGGGCAATGGAAAAAATGCATCATTGGATGAAGAATTACGGTCTTTTTCGCTGGAAGAAGCGTTTTTGACAAGCAAAAATTATAAAGTTATCTTTTGTATGGCTTTCATTGTGTCAGCTTTTATAATGGCATTCTTTATGTTTTTTAAGTGGGATTTGACAGGGTGGTGGAATTATATCCTGTTCATTTTAACATTAATATTGGTTTTTATATCAGCGCTTCTTTTTGTACTCATTCCTGTTGCCTTTGTGGTCGGTATCATCTTTACGCGTTTGTTGAAAAAAAAGATCGATAAGTTGGATCAAGAAATCTGGCAGAGAAGAAAAACGGCTTACCAACAAAACAGCGTGTGAAGGGAGGGCAGAAAATGAATACTGGTCTTTATATATTCTCATGCGTTGTAGGAGAGACCTTCTCTTCGTGCGATGTTTGAAGGTGATGGAAAAAAATGCACCCTTGATATTGTCTTTATAAAAGATGAAGGATACAAGCGCTTGATATTGATGAACCCTCATTCATTGTGAGGACGAAAGCTTCGGTTCATGAAAATGGCTTAAAAATTGAAACAAATGAGGGATAAAAAATGAGGGGCAATGGAAAAAATTCACCATTGGATAAAGAACCACGGACTTTTGCGCTTGAAGAAGCGTTTCTGACACGCAAAAATTATAAAGTCATCTTTTGTATTGCTTTCATTGTGGCTGCT
>NZ_JBHIOI010000083.1:0-2692 GCF_042195415.1 Bartonella sp. CE47NXGY
AAGGCAGAGCTGTAAGGACACAAGAAAACAGTAGAATTACGTTCCTTGCAAATGGTGAGATTAGCGCTAAATCAACAGATGCTGTAACGGGTAGTCAGCTTTTTGAAACGAATGATAAGGTTGTTACTTATTTAGGAGGCAATGCAGCTTTTAATAATGGTGTGTTTACTGGGCCGACCTATAGTTTATCGGAGATTGATAAAGATGGTAAGATAACAGCCAAACCTTTTACCAATGTTGGTTCAGCTTTTGAAGGACTTGATACAAATATCAAGAATGTCAATCAGAGGATTAAGGAAGTTTCTGAAGGAGTCGCACAGGATTCTTTGAATTGGAATAATGAAGCCAATGCATTTGTAGCTAAGCATGGAACGGAAGGAAACAATAGCAAATTGAAGTTTCTATTAGATGGAGAAATTTCTAAAGGTTCGACAGAAGCGATCACGGGCAATCAGCTTTATTCAATGAATCAAACATTTGCGACCTATTTTGGTGGAGGTGCAGGTTATAATGAAAAGGGAGAATGGGTTGCACCCACCTTCAAACTTAAAACTGTCAATGATGATGGTAGCACTGGTGAGGAAAAGGTTTACAATAGTGTAGCGGAAGCACTTGCAGGTGTTGCAAGTTCTATTACGAATGTTCACAATGATGTGACCAATGTAGTCAGTGATAGTCTTGCCAAGCAGGATGAAAAGACAAAAGTTATCAATATTGGTACAGAAGTAGAAGGCAATGAAATCAATATCGCAAATAAAGACAAAGGGGATAGAATTCTTTCCGGTGTGAAAGAAGCCGTGAGAGGTAATGAAGCTGTTAATAAAGACCAGCTTGATAAAAGTCTGAAGGAGCTTTCTAACAATCTTCAGTCTGATGAATCGGCTGTTGTTCATTACGATAAAACAGGTGATGATAATAGCAGCACTAATTATGCGAGTGTGACTTTGGGTAAAGGTAAGGGTTCTGCACCTGTTGGTTTGCATAATGTTGCCGAAGGTCAGATTAGTGAGAATTCGCATGATGCGGTTAATGGCGGTCAGATTTCTAAGGTTTCTCAGGATATTGCGAAATACTTAGGTGGAGGTACAAGCTTTAAAGATGGTACTTTCACGGGTCCAACCTATAAATTATCCAGTGTTGATGCAAAAGGCGAGGTAGTAGAAAAATCCTATGGTGATGTTGGTTTAGCCATTGAAGGTATTGATACGAATTTCAAGAATGTGAATAACAACCTAACGAATAAGTTTAATGAACTTACTGAAAACATCACGAATATTACTCAGGAAGTTCAAGGCGATGCGCTGTTGTGGGATAAGGACGCAGAGGCGTTTGTAGCGATGCATGGGGACAATAAAGAGAACAGCAAGCTTACATCACTTGCAGCTGGCTCTATAGTATCAGGCTCGAGTGATGCGATTACGGGTGGACAGATTTATGATCTGCAAAAACAGTTTGCTGGCTATTTTGGTGGTGGTGCTGGTTATAATGAGAAAGGCGAATGGCAAGATCCGGATTTCCAAATTCAGACTTTCAGCAATGATGGTACGAAAGGTGATAAGAAGAGCAGTAATAATGTTGCAGGTGCTTTTAATGACATTAATGACAGCATGAGCACTATCAACGCTCGTATTAAGGAAGTTTCAGAAGGAGTTGCACAAGATTCTTTATCATGGAGCAAGGCTGAAGGTGCTTTTGTCGCCTTGCATGGAGAAAAAGATGGTGAGAAGACACACAGCAAAATCACATCACTTGCAAATGGTGATATTACTGCTAGCTCAAGCGATGCTGTAGCAGGAAATCAGCTATATGCTCTAGGTAACAGTGTTGCGCAGTCTTTAGGTGGTGATGCTAGTTATGCAGGTGGCGCTTGGACGGCTCCAAGTTTCAAAGTTAAGATCGTTAATGAGGATGGTACTAAAGTTGAAGAGAAGAAGTATGATACTGTATCGGAAGCATTTGCTGGTGTAGGAACATCTTTTGAGAATCTTCAAAAAGAGTTTACTCAAAACAACACGGAGGTTACTGAAAATATTAAGCAGAATGCGTTGTTGTGGAGTGATTCTGAAAAGGCGTTTGTAGCAACACATGGAGAGGGTGATGAGAAAGGCAACAGTAAAATTAAGTTTCTTTCCAATGGAGAGGTTTCTGCAAGCTCAAGTGATGCGGTCAATGGTTCTCAGCTTTTTGAGACGAATAAGACTGTTGCAACTTATTTAGGTGGTGGCGCTGAATATAAGGAAGGTCAATGGAGTACTCCAAGCTTCAAAGTTAAGATCGTCAAAGAAGATGGCAGTGCCGTTGAAGAGCAGAGCTATGATGATGTTGCGTCTGCCTTTGCTGGTGTTGGTGATTCATTCATGAATATTCATAAAGAGCTTCAGAATGAGATTAATAAAGTTGTAGGAGATAGTCTTGTTAAGCAGGATGATGCTACGAAGGTAATCAAGATAGGTGGTGAAAAAGAGGGTAGTGCAATCACAATTGCAAACATGAATGGTGATACACGTAGTCTCTCTGGCGTGAAAGCTGGAACACTTTCTGAAGGCTCGACGGAAGCCGTGAATGGTTCACAGCTTTATTCCTTGCATCAGACGCTAGCGATGTATTTAGGAGGGGGAGCTAGCTATGAAGGTGGCGAATGGAGGGCTCCGGAATTCAAGGTTTCACAATTCAATTCTGATGGTAGTTCGTC
>NZ_JBHIOI010000084.1:0-2689 GCF_042195415.1 Bartonella sp. CE47NXGY
CCTCTCATGGTAATGACAACACCTTCTGCTGGTGTGCCTTGCGCTTGCATTGAACTTCGTAATGAAATGTCGACATCTGTGCGCCCCAACAGTGCCATCAATTCTGGAGAGCAATCAGAAATGGTCATGCTAAGTGTGAGGGTTTCAAGACCAAGGTCAACTTCAATGGAGCTATCCATGCCACCCCCGCGATAACTTTCAACAACCAAGCTCAAATTCGGTAGGGTGACACTTTCACATTTTGCCTGATAGGGAATACCATCGACAAAAATGTTAAAATATTTCAAGACTCTGGGTAAAACAGGTACGGTCATTAAAAGATCTCCTCTAAGTAATCATTCACAATGCGTGAACGGAATGTGATGTGTTCTGCTGGTGTTGTTGGTGTGAATTCGACATTGAAATAGACTTTGCCGCCTTCAATGGCGCTTGCTGTATTAAGCTCTAGATCAGGCGTACAGCGCCCACCAAGAATGGCGCCTTGTGCTTTTAAATCACGCAAATAGGCATTGACACTTTCACTGACATCATTCATGTAGGTCTTTTTGATATTGCGGTCGACAGCCCATAGATGCCCGCGCAAAATGGCATCATTGATCATATCTGCGGTGCGTACTACCGATAAGAAAGCAAATTTTGTATCACTTGAAAGGGTGCGATTACCCCAGAGGCGATAGCCGTTTTCCCGAATAATGGTTGTGATGTTTTGTTCATTGAGAAGGTTGGCGCGGCTTGATCGATCACCAATGGAAAAATCAATAGGGCGCGCAGTTCCCACAATGCCATTAATCACTTTATTGGAAGGAGAATGCCAAAAACCGTGTGTAAAATCAGTTTTGGCAATGACACCAGCAACCGCTGCACTTGCCGGCTGTTCTATAGTTTTTCCATCACGATTCACCTTTACAAATGGATCAATAAGAATGGCGCGTTTTGAATCAAAATCCTTTGCTGTGCTAAGAGCGGCTTCATCTGTTGTGTTGGGTGCATCAAGCACCACAATAGCACGCAGACGCTCTGCAATGCCAATGAGTTCTGCTGCGACGGGGTTGGCAGTTGCATCAGTTCCATTCTCTTCAATATTCACACTGGAAGGGCGTTGATGTGTAAAGCCTGGCGCAATCAGAATGCGTGGTGTTTGTCCTACAATGGATTGTGCTCCAATCAAAGCATGAACACCTTCATAAGCGCCATTTGCGTTTACACCACCCAGAATATTGGTGAGTGTTGCATTTTCGTTGTCACCCTCGTTCACGCGTACGACAACGACAATTGCCCCTACTTGTTTAAAAATAAGATCAAGGGCATTGGGTAAGGTGCCTTGACGCTTACCCGTTTTATCCAGTTTTGCGGCTTGTGAAAGAGAGCCTGCTACCAAAACGGGTGTGTTAAGAGGAAAGGCTCGTTCATCCGCATCTGGCGCTGTGCCAACAATTCCGATAACTGCCGATTGTACCGCGCGAAGGGGACGGGTGCCGTCGTCAACCTCGACAACTTCAACACCGTGTAGAAAACCTATTGCCATACTTTATGCTCCTTTAAATGAGGGGTGAATTAAAATGAATGGGAAAAATGAGGGTTGGATTTGAAATCGCACCCTTTAAAACAGCAAATCATAAGGATTTTGGTTCACTCGCATTTCAAATGCGAGTGAATAGTAAAGGGTAGCATTTCAAATGCGATCCTTTGAAAACAACAATATGTAAAATAATTTTTTAAAAGCATATTGACACTAATAAACCCTCATGTTAATCGAATCATAAGTGCTAGAAACACTAAACCATTAGCGGATAGGTCACGTAAGATCTCTCCCATGCATTTAAAATACTGATTGTCTTTTATGCTATTATTGGCATATAACGATTTTGTCGGGTGTAGCTATGCTATACAATACCTTCTCACGAGGGGAAGACATAGCGACGGACTAATGGCCGTGTTTCTAACGCCCGGCACCCTTGGGGGTGTCAATAGAGACATTAAAACCATTAGGAGTTCATCATGAACAATTTAGTGACAATCAACAATGCTGGTATTGCTGTTACAACTTCTTTAAAAATTGCAGAGGGTGTGGGTAATACGCATAAAACAGTTATACAGTTAGTACGCAATAATCGTAAGGATTTTGAAGAGTTTGGTTCACTTGGATTTGAAATCCAAGTGAGTAAAAGAGACGGTAAAGGTGGTCAAAAGAGAGAAGTTGCTATTCTCAACGAACCACAAGCCACTCTACTCATGACCTATATGCGTAACAATGATACGGTGCGTGCATTCAAAAAAGCCCTCGTCAAAGCTTTCTATGATTTAAAAAACCAATTAATTGATAATGATCGTGATACACGCTTTGATTTTCCAAGCAACTGGAATGAAATGGGACCTACTGAAAAAGCTGTTTATATTTATGGACCGCTTCACATGCATCTTGTTAAAGCCTTTACATTAGCAGAAGAGAGCAAATATTATAAAACGCTTGTTGAAGAAGCCAAGCGAGTTTTAGTAAGCCCTGTTGTAAAAGTAGCTTAAGTTTAAAAACATGATTTTATCTCCTCGTCTTTGAGGCGGGGAGGTAGTTAATGGCTCTGTTCCATTTGTATATCCACTTTATTAGCTGTTAATGTTGGAATAGAAGAGACATCAATGTCCCTCAAGGCATGCCATGTATCATAATTGGCTTGAAGCTGTAGCCAAAGGG
>NZ_JBHIOI010000085.1:0-2684 GCF_042195415.1 Bartonella sp. CE47NXGY
TGTCACTTATCAGCATAGATTTAAGAAAATTGGTTTTTCTGGAACGAGTTTCTCTGCTGGATTGCGCCACCTTTTTTAGCGATACATAAACTATATAGTAACTTATATATAACTTATATATAAGTATATAGTGTTATATTAAGTATTAAATTAAATATTTCATTTTATATTTATTGTATTTTGAGAACTTTATTAGCTTAAATATAGATATTATTCTTCAATGAATAGAAGTAGGGGAATAGAAGGCGGCAAGAGTTATGATTTATGTATTTCATAAATATGTATTTTTATGCAACGTTACAACAGCTATTCTTTATTTTTTGCAGGTTACGTATGTTAGTGCTGCAGGATCTTCAAGTGATGCAGGAGGGGCATTTTATAAATGCGATGATAGAAAAACACACTTTCTTGCAGATAAAATCTATTACTTAAAAAGTTCTCAAGAGACGTCTGCTCATATTGCACCTATTGCAGCTATATATGTAGAAAAAGCAGGCACTATTGTTAATGCGTCTCAGATAACAGTTTATGGCGATGATCCAGATAAAATATCTGCGTATGGGGCGTATGTAAGAAATGGTGGAACAATTAATCTAGTAGCTTCAGATTTTAAGAATATACCTGCTCTTCGTGCTCAAAATGCCGTTATTAGCATGACAGTAGGGGAAATTAAGGGGATTTCACATGCTATTTATGCATGGGGGAGAGGAACGGATATTGCTTTAGTGAGTGTGAATATCAATATTGAGCCAGATAACTTGAATGTAAAAGGGATCGGTATTATGAGTGGTTTTGATGCAATGGTTAAAATGACAGACGGTACCGTTAATTTTAACCAGATTGGCTCATTTTCAACTCGATTTGGGGGGCGCTATATTCTTGATACTATGGGGATTACGGGGCAAGGAAGGAGGGAGGAAACTTTAACAGATGGTGATCGAGCTATGGGGGTATTGCCAGAAGCTTTTGAGGTTTTTCAAGGTGGTGACGTTCATTTGAAAAACAATTTTATTCAGCTGAACCATATGCATGCATTCTTGATGAAAAACTTTTCAGGTTATGTAAATGATAATGGTAAGTTAATTCAAAAATATATTTCACCAGATGGCTTTAAGAATACAAGTATTAAGATAGAAAAAAACAATATTTCTGTTCAGAGTGAGGGAGTATATGGACTGTGCTTTAATGTTTTAGCTCCAGAAGAACTTGCTAAAATGTTGAGGCAACGAGATGATGAAAAAATTTTAGAAACCAAAAAAGTTATCACGGGGAGGGCATTTGTTTATTTATCAGAGACAAATATGACAGTTCCAGACGGGATTGCGATTTATGCGAAGGGGAATAAAGACTATGAAGTAAAAGGCACTCTTGAATTATCGGATGAAACAAAAATCTCTGGTGATTTGTTGCTAAAAGCTGAAAATAATGCTTCTCTATTGGTGAAAGCAAACGCTTCCTCTCTTACAGGAGGTACGCGTGTTGAGGATAGATCGGTTATTGATTTAGAGTTAATTCGTTATTCAAAATGGTATCTTACTAAAAGTAAATACAACGGTTTACAGGAATCTGTTTCATCGCTTTCTTCTCTAAGTCTTTCCAATAGCACATTGATCTTTGATGAAGGTAGTGGTTATCAAACGCTATGCATTGGAAAAAAAGCAGATATAGGTGCAGGAGATAAAATTCTCGCATCAAAAGATAAAAAAGTCTACAGTGCTGAGGGAAACGCTCAGATTAGGTTGAATGCATTTTTGAATGATGAGGGTTTGTTTAATCCCCAAAAGACGGATCGCATATTGATCTATGGGGATGTTTCTGGAACGACATTCATTCATGTGCAAAATTTTCCAAAATATGCAAGTAAAGAAGTCTATGAGGGAAAAGATCAAAGCATTTCACTCATTCAAGTTGCTGGAACAGCGCAGGCAGGTTCTTTTCGACTCGCCAATGGTTATGATGATTATACTACGGTGAAAGGTTTTCCTTATCAATATCGTATTCGTGGTTATGGTCCAGGTTCGCCCTTTGGAGAAGCAGATGCTACGCAAAGATTAGTGGAAGGTGAGGGGGAATTTTGGGATTTCCGACTCGAAGGGGTTTATATTTCTTCTAGAATAGGTTCTTATAATGGTCCATTTGGTAAACCTTCTTCGTTTTCATTATCTCATCCTGTTAATCCTCCATCTTCTCCCCCCAATTCACTTTCTACGTCGTTGATATCTGACTCTCCTTCTTCTACGTCCTCTGGTCCTGTTGATCCTCCATCTTCTCCCCCCAATTCACTTTCTACGTCGTTGATATCTGACTCTCCTTCTTCTACGTCCTCTGGTCCTGTTGATCCTCCATCCTCTCCCCCCGATCCACTTTCTACGTCGTTGACATCTGACTCTCCTTCTTCTACATCCCCTGATCCTGTTGATCCTCCATCTTCTCCTCCCGATCCACTTTCTACGTCGTTGACATCTGACTCTCCTTCTTCTACATCCCCTGATCCTGTCGATCCTCCTCCTCCCGATCCATTTTCTACGTCGTTTATGTCTGACCCTCCTTCTTCTACGTCCTCTGATCCTGTTGATTCTCCACGCCCTGATCCACTTTCTATGTCGTTGCCATCTGAGCCCTCTGCTCCGGAGGACACTTCATCTCTGGATACTGTTTCTCCTCCTTCTGCCCCTGTTGAACCA
>NZ_JBHIOI010000086.1:0-2621 GCF_042195415.1 Bartonella sp. CE47NXGY
AGCACCAAAGCTAAAACAGCCCAATGATAGGAACCGCGTGCCTATTAATAAAACAATCCCTGCCGAAATCAAGCGAGGAGACAGATGAAAAAGCGATTTATTATAACAGGAATGATTACCCTTTTGGGGATGATAAATTTAACTCTAACGTCTAACTTTAGTTGGGGTTCTGGGACACAAAGTTCAACTGTTAAAAGTCCTTTTTCAAAAGCAGAATATCTGGAAATTATTAAGTTGTTAGAACAACAAATTAAAACAAACGAAAACCAGATCGAAAACGCGAAAAAAATTCATCAGTCTATAACAGGAAATAGGATACAAAAACCAACAATAGGAGAAAACAAGAATTCTTTCATACAAGATTTGTTTTCTATCTACCCAAACACACAGACAAACTACCAAAACATAACTACTGGGGAATTTAAAAAAAGATTTAATGAGATTATTCTCGAAGAGAAAAGGTACGGCTTCCAGAATTTGCCGTATGACCAAATGCGCGAAACAATTAATACGCGTCTTAAATATAGTGGAATTGTCGAAAAAGCTGTAAGTTTTCAAACTTTCCAAGACGCAGAGAACCGCTTTAAACAAATGAACGATTTCTTAGATAAGATAAATAAAACAAAAGATCTCAAAGAAGTTTTCGAACTGCAAACACGCATCAAGACCATGTCAGCCATGATCCAAAATGAATATACAAAGCTACAAATGGTCAGAAATTTAAGCGATGACGAAGAGACTCTTATCGAAATACAAAAACGTAAATTGTACAGAAAAATTGTAGCCTCTAACTACAAAAATATGCCTATAATAAGATCTAACCAATAAAGCTTTTTACAGCATTTGCTTTTTTTCATGAAAACAAAAACCAATGTAGAAGGTTCAGTACTCTCTGAACAATTAAGAGAAGCACAAAGATTTTATCAAAGCCAAGATATCGTGCTGAAAACACTTAGGTAATGTATAAATGAAAATGAGGCGTTTAGCATATATCTATGTTCCAAGGTGATAAAAAGTTGAAAATTCGTTAAAGAGGAATTCCATGGACTTTACAGTGTTCACGCAACTTTTCAATAAAATTGATCAGATAACAAAAACATATGTCACGGATATTTCCTCAAAAGCAATTGTTACAATTACACCCTTTGTATCAATCGGTATCACAATCGCTTTCATCATCTACGGATGGCTCATCATCCGGGGCGCTATCGATATGCCTCTCTCCGGATTCGTAAACCGTTTCCTACGGATAAGTATTATTACTTCAATAGCTCTTACCACAGGACTTTATCAACCAAGATATCCAATCCTAAAGTAAAAAATATTTGCACTGAAATTGAGCTATTTTCATAAATTAAAATGGAATAAAAAAGTAAAATAATTACACACAACGTACTTTACTTTAGTGTCAAAATTATAATAATGACAATAAACATCAGAATGTGTATAACAGTAAAAAGAGTCATATCAAAATGAAGTCGATCATACTTATAATTTTGATTGCAAACCTTTTATCGGCTTGTGCATTAGCACCAAAGCTAAAACAGCCCAATGATAGGAACCGCGTGCCTATTAATAAAACAATCCCTGCCGAAATCAAGCGAGGAGACAGATGAAAAAGCGATTTATTATAACAGGAATGATTACCCTTTTGGAAATGATAAATTTGGCACATGCAAACGATATTGATGATATATCTACTCGCATATGGGAAAGTTTTTTAAGCGCACAGATTCCTTCGGAATCACATACTAAACAGAGTTCACCTGCTTCACCGCCACAATCTGCTCTACCAGCAGAATATCTGGAGCTTATTAATCTATTAAAAAAAGGGGAAATTATTGAGCTCTTAAAAAAACAGCTTGAGTTGAAAAAAGAACAACTTTCGCAAACAGAAAAAACCTATCAGGCTATAACAAATAGTCAAAAAATTGGACCTAAAACTATAGATTTTTCTAGTTTTTTTCTCAAAGAACCAGAATCGTTCTATAAGAGTGATAAGCTTTCAAGAGAATCATATCAAGAGGTATTAGAGGACGAAAACAAAATTTCTGAGCCTTTTGATCGAATGGGCACGTTGCTTTTTGAGCGTTTAGAATTTTTCTCAATACTAGATAAAGCTATAACTTTAAAAAGTTTTGAAAACGTAGAAAATCGTTTTCAATACCTCAAAAATCTATTTAATGAACTTCAAACAAAAGAAAACCTGAAAGATATTGCAGATCTTCAAGCACATATCGATGGTTCGTTAGCCATGATCCAAAATGAATCTATAAAGGTACAAATGGTAGCACATTTACGTAAGGCTGAGAAATCACTTATCAAAAGGAAAAGACGCGAACTTGATATGAAAATTTTTGATCATGAAAAAAAAGGGATGCCTATCATACGATGAAAACAAAAGCCGATGTAGAAGGTTCAGTACTCTCTGAACAATTAAGAGAGGCACAAAGATTTTATCAAAGCCAAGATATCGTGCTGAAAACACTTAGGTAATGTATAAATGAAAATGAGGCGTTTAGCATATATCTATGTTCCAAGGTGATAAAAAGTTGAAAATTCGTTAAAGAGGAATTCCATGGACTTTACAGTGTTCACGCAACTTTTCAATAAAATTGATC
>NZ_JBHIOI010000087.1:0-2616 GCF_042195415.1 Bartonella sp. CE47NXGY
CATACAGAGGAAGAAGCATTTGAGAGAGGTTAGAGAATGAATGCAGAAATGAACGAAGCTATGAATGAAGATTACAGAGTTGGAGCACCGGTCTTTGATGATGAGAGCTCTTTTGATGCTGGCACTTATGATGGTGAAACGATTGATAATGATGATGTCACCTCTCCAGAGCCGGTTGCACAGCCCGTTGAAAAACCTTCAGAGATTGTTCCTAGTATAGAACAGCAGCGTATGGAGCAACAAGCCAAACAAGCCCGTGAAGCGCTTGTAAAGTTTTATGAACCCCAATCCCAGACGCCAATGGTTGAAGGTGAAAATGCACCCCCAGACCTACGTGAGGACCCTGTTCGTTTAGTGGCGTGGATGCTAGATAAGATTCAAAAGCAAGATGCGTATATTAGGGAACAGAAAGAAGCGCTAAGACAAGCTGAGGAACAGCAGCAGCATGATATACGTCTTGGTGAATTTTTTAATAATTCTGTTAAGTCGTTTCAAAATAAATCCAGTGATTTTGATGCCGCGGCAAATTTTCTTTATGAGGCACGCGCAAAGGAATTGAGTTCTTGGTCATCACTTTATCCTGAGTATGGACAACAAAACACAATAGATGCGATTATAAGAGATCAATTGCATGCTCTTGTAGCGACTTGTGCACAAAGAGATCTCAATCCGGCAGAAGAGATTTATAGAATAGCGCAAAATCTTGGCTATCAGAACCAAGCAGTGCAAGCGAATAATCAAGTTGCAGAACTTCAAAGTCGGCAGAATTCTGCGCGGACTTTGACAGCATCTGGTGGAGGGGGCAGTGTTGGACCAATCACTTTAGCAAGCATTGATAGGATGTCAGAAGAAGAATTTGACGCTTGGATATCAAATCCGAAAAATAAAGCAATTTTTCGGCAATTGCATGGTGCTGGTAACGGGTATTAAGAGTGCATTTTTATAGAAATTAGCCTGTTTTATGCAGGGTTATGGTCCGGCTTTTAAGCCGGTTTTTTTTACAGCAAAGAAAGGTAAAATCAATGGCATTAACAACAGTTAGAGCAGATGATCCTCATGCGATAAGCACGTGGTCAAAATTATTAAATACAGAAGTTTCAAAGGCGATACCTATTGCCCCCCTTATAGGCAAGGGTTCAAACAGCATTATTCAACTTAAAACTGAAACACAGAAGGGCAGAGGGGATTGTGTTACATTTAGCTTACGTACACAGCTTTTGGGACGGGGAGTTACCTCAGGACAGACGCTTGAGGGGAATGAAGAGGCATTACAATTCCTTCATGACAGACTATATATTGACGAGCTTTCGCATGCAGTTCGTGTAGAAAATGAAGGTAGTATAGCGCAACAACGTACAACGTTTGATTTGCGTGACGAAGCAAAAGATGGCTTAGTTGATTGGTATGCAGATCGCTTAAGCTTGATGTTTTTCATTCAAGCTTGCGGATATACAGCAAGGACGCTCTCTTTTGAAGATCGTATGATAGATATCGAGAATGTGCATTATGGATTTAATGAACCTCTGGCACCAAGCAGTAAGCGAATTATCCGTCCAGATGGTAAAACCAAGGATGAAGATCTCAGTGAAGCGCCAAAACACAGCTTTAGTTTGAAGCTTATTGACGAAGCTGTAAAAATGGCGAAACTTGCTAATCCCAAAATTCGACCAGTACGTGTGAATGGGGAGAGTGTTTATGTTCTCTATTTGCATCCAACACAAGTGATGCAATTGCGTACCAATACAGAGACTGGTCAGTGGCTTGATATACAAAAGGCGGCTTATTCAGGTTCGCGTGCGAAGAATCCGATCTTTGATGGTTCACTAGGCATGTATAATGGTGTGATTTTACGTGAATCTGAACATGTCACCCATGGGGTTAAATCTACCGATCATACAGCGAAAAAAAGTGTGCGTCGTGCTGTTTTGCTTGGAGCACAAAGTATCGTTATGGCTTTTGGGAACAATCGCAATGTCAATCGCTATCAATTGGTGGAAGAGCATTTCGACTATCAACGTTACTATGGTTTGTCTGCGAAAACACTGATTGGCATGAAGAAAACCCGTTTCAAATTTCCAAATAGCTCTCAAGCAGCGCAAGATTTTGGAACGATTGTTATCCCCACCTACAGTGGTGAACCTGATAATTAATCATAGGGAGGAAACAAGACATGGCAGATCAATTACCCCCTCCATTACAGGGCAGAAATCTACATACCCAACAGGTAAGTTTCTTACGTTTGAATATCTTACATAAAGAGAAACATCTCACAGAAAAAATTGGGATATTACCCCGTGGCGCTTTGATCACTTCAATAAAAGCGTTCGTTAAGACGGCATTTTCAGAAGCGAAATTGAAGATTGGCAGCAGCTATGGGGGCAATGAGTTCAGTGAAAAAGACATCAAAGCCCAAGGCACGCAAGATTTTACGCCAACAGATCAAAAGTCTTTTGTTGCAGATGATAAGGAGATGACCCTTTATGCAACACGAGACAAAACCACCGATGCTGGTGAATGTATTGTGGTTGTGCAATTCGTAACAAATCATTGAGGGGATAAGACATGGCAGATTATTTACCACAGCCCTTGCAAGGGAGAAATCTTCATACCCAGCAG
>NZ_JBHIOI010000088.1:0-2542 GCF_042195415.1 Bartonella sp. CE47NXGY
GATCTCGAGCCCCTATAGCGATTTCCATTCTCGTAAAAAATCCAAATGCACAACAGCGTGGTAAGATATATTTTCGTAATATTGGAGACTATCTCACGAGGCAAGAAAAGCTTACAATGATTGAATCCCTTGGAAGCATTGATGGTATTACACGGAGTAAACAAGGTTGGCAAATAATTACACCGGATAAGCATGGGGATTGGATAAAGCAACGTGATGACAGTTTTAAAAAATTTTTAGCTATAGGTGTTAAAAAAGGACATGATAAAAAGCTCTTTAAAATTTATTCCTGTGGTCTAAAAACAAACCGTGATGCTTGGGCATATAACTCAAGCTATAAGATTTTAGAAAATAATATGCATAATATGATTACTTTCTATAATAGCGAAGTAGAACGTTTTAATGATGCCTATCCACATGCTGATCATAAAATACGTGCAAATGCTGTAAACAATTTCATCAATGCAGATGAGAGCAAGATTAGCTGGAGCCATAATGTTAAACAAGAATTGGTAAGAGGAAAAATTCTTAAATTCGAAGATGCATGCCTCATGCAAAGTTTATATCGCCCTTTTACACGACAGTGGCTTTATTATAATCGTACTTTCAATGAGAGAGTTTACCAAACGCCGCGTATATTCCCAATGGAGAAAGCGGTTGAAAATAAAATCATACAAGTTACAGGCATAGGAGCAATGGGAGGCTTTTCTGTGCTTATGACTACGGCTCTGCCCGATGTTCAGGTGATAGAAAATGGACAATGCTTTCCACGCTATATTTATGAAGATAGTACGGTCCCAAAAAGTAAAAGAGAGAAACAATCCCATTTATTTACGGATTCTACAGAAGAAAGTAAAACAGTTGGTTTACAGAGGCATGATGCCATTACGGATGAAGGATTAGCACATTTTAAAGCTGCTTATCCTAATGAAAAAATTACTAAGGATGATCTATTCTATTATGTTTACGGTCTACTTCATTCGGAAGATTATCGCTCTCGTTATGCTGATAACCTCTCTAAAGAACTGCCTCGTATCCCGTGTGTAAAGAGTGCTGATGACTTTTGGAAGTTCGTAACAGCAGGGCGTGAACTCGGTCATTTGCACGTGAATTATGAAACTGTAGAGCCTTATCCAGTGACCTTTAAAAAGGGTAATCCAAAAGTTACAGAGATCTCTAATCCCGAAAAATTCTATTACGTGACTGAAATGAAATTTTCTGGGAATAGTAAGGAAAAGGATAAATCGACTGTTTTTTATAACAGCAATATCATCATGACAGATATTCCTCTTGAAGCTTATGAGTATATCGTTAATGGTAAACCCGCTCTTGAATGGGTTATGGAGCGTCAATGTGTAAAGACTGATAAAAAGAGTGGTATTGTGAATGATGCCAATCGCTATGCTGTTGAAACCGTTGGCAACCCTGCTTATCCATTAGAGTTGTTTCAAAGGGTTATTACCGTAAGTTTAAAAACAATGAAGATTGTTAAGAACTTACCAAAATTAGAAATAAGAGAAACTGAATAAGCTTATTAAAGCATGCTCACATAATGAGTGTGATAACCTTACAAGGGGTATAAGGTCTTATAACCATAGTCTATACCTCTCTTGTTAAGTTGATTACATACAATCTTAAAAGGAGTGTTTATATGCGTTATTCTAAAAAGAAGAAACTTGCACTTTTAGATACTCTTATTTAGATTGCTTTAAGATTTTTAAGAAACCCTATCTTAAAGTGAATACGCTTCTTTTACATTGCCTTTAAAAGATTATACCGTAATCTAAAATGATAGCTTTATTGTTATCAGAAGCTTTGTTTAAAGAGAGTTATGTATATTCATTTTCTTATATTACTTATAGGTTTTGAATGTTTCTCAAACCCTCAAAATACCTTCAAAACCCCTTTTTATATATATTACAGATTGTATTTACGTGTTGTGTGTAATATAGGTTGTTTATTTAAAGCATTAACATATTGAAATATAATAACTTTTATTTTTTGATTGAAAAAAATATATAAAGGGGGGTAAAAGGACCCCTCAAAATACTCAAAATCTTCAAAACTCATAACCATAATGGTCTTGATAGCATTTCATATGAGTTACAAGCTATCTTTTGAAAGGCTTTAAAAGATCATATGCTTTTCATAAAGCACATTTTAATCACTCACTAAAATAATCTAATTTGTCAGTTCAATTTACTGACACATAACTGACAAGTTTTAATCAATTCACATCATTGGTTATCTTTAAAGATTGTAATAGTGATATGAGTTATGTTTTTAAAATACTAACCTATTGAAATATAATGTTTTTAATTTTTACTCATAAAAAAAATAATAGAAGGTCTAAAAGGAACTGACAACACTGACACGGTCTATTAAAAGGGATTTTACTGATCTCTATAATGATCAGTTTCTATTGAGATGTTTTCATAAGTGTTTTCATAACAAGCAATAAATCACAATTATCCTATTTATCATTTCTCTTATGAACATGAAAAATGATGCCATGGCTATAAAGAACATAACAACTATAGAG
>NZ_JBHIOI010000089.1:0-2530 GCF_042195415.1 Bartonella sp. CE47NXGY
GCCGCCCATTTATCCATATAAACGCGGCGCTGTTCTAAATAGTCAGTCCGACGATAGGCACGCTCTACTTTACCGCCGACCGTATGAGCTAAAATAGTTTCAGCGACCTCATAGGGGGCATCGGTTGTCTCAGCGAGCCAATTGCGTAAACTAGAGCGAAAACCATGGGGGCAGGCATCAATCTTATTCTCTCTCATATACTTTGCCATACAACTATCAGCAAGGGGACCGCGACCGGTAGCAGAAAAAAAGAAATCATTGCGAGAGAACAAGCGCGCTTGTTTTAAGATTTCTAATGCCTCTGATGATAAGGGCACACGAAATTCTGTTGTAGCATCACGCAAACCTTTCATATTTTCAGCAGGGATAGTCCAGATATCTCCATCAACTTGATCTTTATGAATATGACACAAAGGATTGGTACGAACCCCTGTCAGAATAAGCAAACGCAAAGCCAGTTGTGTTAAGGTTGATGCTTCGCAAAGTGTTTTATAAAAGGTAGGGACATCTCTCCAATCCATAGCTGGTAAATTTTGTGTTTTATGACGTTGTTTACCTAAGAGCGCGCGTGCTTTTTCTGTTGCTTGTAAATCAACATTCAAACCCAAGGCAGCCGCATGTTTGAGACAAAGATTAAGACGGGTAAGAGCTCTATTAGCTGTTCCAGCTTTTGAATGCCAAATAGGGGCAAGAACATTGCGTATCTCTGTTTGTGTAATCTCAGAAACAGGCAGACAGCCTAATTTAGGGAGAATATGTAGGCGTAAAGGTGCAAACCAATTCCCATCTTTACCATCCCCTTTTAACTCAGATTTCCGACTTTCAAAAGTATCTAAAGCAATATCTTTTAAGTAATGAAGATTGCTTATTGCCTCACGCTTTTGTTTATCGCGTTCTTTAATAGGGTCACGACCCTCATGCAAAACAGAACGCCATTGATTTGCTAATTCACGGGCTTTTTTTAAAGAAACATTTTGCAACGCACCCAAGCCCATTTCACGGCGCCGACCATGAATGGTATAGCGATAAATCCATTGAGCACCTCCATCTTTACGCTTATGAAGTAACAAGCCGGCACCATCATTATATTTGCCAGCTCCCAATGTTGCGACAGCCCTTGCATTAAGACGGTTCATAAGAGCCATTTTTAGTCCTTTCTTATACAGTTTTTATCCATACACTCATCCCACTTGTTATGTGCAAATGAGTGGTTTTGATTGATTCAAGATAAACAGATTTGAAACGAGAGAATCCTACGTTATTCGGGACTCTCATTCAACATACAAAACAGTGAATTATCATTATAAATCAATACCTTGTCCAAGCAGGAGGGGCACTTGTCTGCACCTGCTTCTGTTCTGTCGTTGCTGGTCTACTGCTCCCCATGTCACAATTCCTTCCTATAATAAAGCATATCTATGCCATAACCTTGTTTGTTCAGTGCACGTTTCCAACCTAAACGCCCTAAAATCTCTATCTCAAAAGCCCCATTCTCACGCGCCCAATCCTCTACAAATGTCAAATTATCAACTTGATCAAGAACGCCCTTGCCACTACATTCACAAATCAGTGCGCGCTTCTTTCCTAAAACTGTCTGCTGTATCTGGGTCGTGAATGCCGCTAAAAAGCGCTCGTCATCATCCAAAACAAGCCATAACTGTTTCTTGCCACTGCAAATCGCTTCAAGGAGCTCTTGCAACGTGATTTCATGTTTGAAACGCTCTACATACTCTCTAAAGGATGCAATGATGTCTTCAAGATAAGGCGCTATACGCTCCATATCCCAAGACGTGGTCAAAAAGACTTTTGCCATTACCCTCTGCCTAAAGGACGTAAATCCACGTTAAACCCCGTAATTGCCGTCCAAGGTTCATTTGTAGGAATACGCAATTTAAAGCGGTGATAACGATTGCGCGAACGACCATGATAAGCGCCCCGTGACATACGAACACACCCTCTCCTTGTGCCATGTGATCGGTGTCTGATGATTACGAAGCCGACGTTCTCCGATACTTAAAAGACCTTCCGTCGTATCAACTTCGGCAAACATTTTTGTGATAAAGTTAAAACTTCCATCTGGTGCTCCCAATTCTTGCGAAACAACCGTTGCCTCCATCGGTGCTCCCGTAAACATAACAAGCCGATTTTCATCATCAAAAGCACCAAGCATGGGTGCGCCACTTTGCCAACGAGGGCTGTCTAAAGAAGCCGGCAAGGACTCAAGATTGATCGATATCTCATCTAACTGTTCTAAAGTATACCCTGTCGTAAATACTGGAAACAACGTGAAAGGTTTTCCCTGTAGCGTCGACCATTTCTGCAATCCCCAATCATAGACAAAGGTCGTTTGCTCGTTATTACCTCTTTTTAAGGACCAGTAAATCCGGTTATCAATGGGGTCTATAACCCCTTGCATCTCATCAAGAGCAAACTTATCAAAGGTTTTAAAAACCGTTCTATCAACCTTCTCAAAGCCTATCGGCAAAAGTTGACCATCCAAACTCATCTGATAAAAGCCACCATCACCAGC
>NZ_JBHIOI010000090.1:0-2517 GCF_042195415.1 Bartonella sp. CE47NXGY
TTTGTTCAGCAAGGAATTTTTGATTCTCTTCTCTCATTTTTTTAATTCTGGCTCTCATTTCAGCCATATCTTTTTCATCTCTTTTGCGATTGTTCTCTTCCGCTTGACGCTCTCTTTCTGCTGCTTGTGCCTGACGTTCCTTATCAAGTTCTAAAAATGCTAACCGCATGTTTTCACAATTCTTTGAAGTTCCTGCAAATCCACATCTAGCATCCCACTCTAAGCGTAAATTTTTATCTTTTTTAAATTCTGCGACGCTATAGGTTTTTTCACATCCAGCAGCGATAATTCCAGTGCCAAGTAGCAATGTTGTTATGAGAACTTTATTCATCGATATTTCCCCTTTTTCCTTTCAGTTTTACAAGTTTTGAGCACAATCTTTAAATTATGCTTGTGTTATCGGTTTTTATAACCAGTGATGATAAATCTAGAGCACAGACATAATGTTGCCATAAATATATTGTATAGTCTGTAAGGCTCTATAAAGTTGAGCAGCTAAAGCGCAATAGATGTTATCCATTGTTTTTGTAATGGGATTCATTAACATATTGTCGATATAAGAAAATACGCCTTTGGTTACTATTGCCATTTAGATACTTCGCTATTCGTTGTGTATTTTTATAATTTAATTATTATTTTGTTCTTTCGCTTTTTGTTCGTCCTCAGCACGCTCTTTTATCCCAAATGTAGCGTTCCATATTTCTTTAGCTTTTGCCTGACGTTCTTTCTCAAGTTCTAAGAATGCTAACCGCATGTTTTCACAATTTTTTGAAGTTCCTGCAAATCCACATCTAGCATCCCACTCTAAGCGTAAATTTTTATCTTTTTTAAATTCTGCGACGCTATAGGTTTTTTCACATCCAGCAGCGATAATTCCAGTGCCAAGTAGCAATGTTGTTATGAGAACTTTATTCATCGATATTTCCCCTTTTTCCTTTCAGTTTTACAAGTTTTGAGCACAATCTTTAAATTATGCTTGTGTTATCGGTTTTTATAACCAGTGATGATAAATCTAGAGCACAGACATAATGTTGCCATAAATATATTATAGAGTGTACAAAACTCTTTAAGTTGAGCAGCTAAAGCGCAATAGATGCTATCCATTATTTTTGTAAGGGGATCCATCAACATATTGTCTATCTTAGTGAATATGCCTTTGCTTTCTACTGCCATTGAGATGCTCCGCTCTTCATTATGTCTTAATGGTTATTTTGTTGTTCTTCTGCCGCGCGCTCTTTTGCTCTTCGTTCTTCTTCAGCGCGTGTTTCCGCTCTTTGTTTTTCGAGTATTTTTTGAGTATTAGCTCTCATTTTTTCAATCCAAGCTTTTTGTTCAGCTTGAAACTTTTCATCTATTTTGCGATTTTCTTCTTCAATTTTACGGCTTCTTTCTGCTGCTTTTGCTTCATATTCTTTCTGAAGTTCTAAAAATGCTAACCGCATGTTTTCACAATTTTTTGAAGTTCCTGCAAATCCACATTTCGCATCCCACTCTAGGCGTAATTTTTCATCTTTTTTAAATTCTGCGACGCTATAGGTTTTTTCACAGCCAGCGGTGATGAGCCCTGTGCAAAGTAGCAATGTTGTTATGAGAACTTTATTCATGATTAATGACTGTCCTGTTGTTGTTTAGCGCGCTCTTTTGCTTCTTGTTCTTCTTCAGCACGTCGCTTTGCTTCTTGTTCGGCTCGGAATTTTTCATTCTCAGCTCTCATTTTTTCAATCCAAGCTTTTTGTTCAGCTTTAAATTTTTCATCTATTTTGCGATTTTCTTCTTCAACTTTTGCCTGACGTTCTTTCTCAAGTTCAGCGCCTGCTACTCTTAGGTTTTCACAATTTTTTGAAGTTCCTATCCCTCCACATCTCGTGACCCATTCATCAAATAATTTTGGATTTTTTTTAAATTCTGCGACGTTATAGGTTTTTTCACAACCAGCAGCCATAAGCCCTGTGCAAAGTAGCAATGTTGTTATGAGAACTTTATTCATCAATATTTCCCCTTTTTCCTTTCAGTTTTACAAGTTTTGAGCACAATCTTTAAATTCTGCTTGTGTTATCGGTTTTTATAACCAGTGATGATAAATTGAGATGACAGACATAATGTTGTCATAAATCTATTGTACAGTCTGTAAGGTTCTTTAAGTTGAGCAGCTAAAGCGCAATAGCGATGTGTAATGGTGCTATCCATTATTTTTGTAATGGGATTCATTAACATATTGTCGATATAAGAAAATATGCCTTTTCTTTCTACTGCCATTGAGATGCTCCGCTCTTCATTGTGTCTTAATGGTTATTTTGTTGTTGTTCAGCTTTAGCGCGTTCTTCTGCTTCTCTTTCGGCTCGCAATCTATTAGTGTCAGCTTCAATTTTTTCAAGTTTAGCCTTCATTTTAGCTTTAAATTCTTCATCTATTTTGCGATTATGTTCATCAATCTCTGCCCGACGTTCTTTCTCAAGTTCAGCGCCTGCTACTCTTAGGTTTTCACAATTTTTTGAAGTTCCTATCCCTCCACATCTC
>NZ_JBHIOI010000091.1:0-2505 GCF_042195415.1 Bartonella sp. CE47NXGY
TAGAATTGGATTGCTTGGAAAACAAGCTTATGATCAGACGCTCTCTTTCTCAAAACAGTTTTGTGCTGATCTCAAACAAGCAAAAAGGAAAGCAGAAAGAGCAATTTGGCAACAAAGCCAACCAATCAAAAATACTTTAGCAGAAACCTATTTACGTATGCGGGATATTACATGTGATTTGCCTACAGATTTACGCTTTTACGACAAATGTCTACACCCCTCTGGGGGTACATTGCCCGCGTTGATTGCTCTTGTTAAGGGGGCTGGTTCCTTTGCCATTCATAGAACCTTTTTAAAAGACAATGGCTGCAAAACAGATCAAAAACCAGCAAAAGCCATGTTGGGATCTGTAACGGGTGGTGGGGTGCATTTAAGCCAAGCCAATCCAAAACATCTGGTCATTTGTGAAGGCATTGAAACCGGTCTGGCTCTTTTGTCTGGGTTGTTATCAGAGCCCGTTGATTTATGGGCGTCCCTTTCAACCCTATGAAAATGCAAAATAGATATAAAATATCTATTCTAATAGTACCTATTGAAGAAACAGTAAAAATACATTACATTAGAACTACTTTGTAACACATTAAGTGGTCGTAAAATGGCTGAGACAACATTTACCTTTCGCGTCGATGATGTATTAAAAAATGAATTTTCCAAAGCAGCAAAGGCGTGTGATAGATCTGGTGCACAATTATTGCGCGATTATATGCGCGATATCGTAAAAGAACAAAAAGAAAAAAGTGCATACGATTTATGGTTTCGGGAACAAGTTCAATTAGGGATAAATTCTGCTAATGCAAGTGATATAATGTCTTCTGAAGAAATCGAAGCAGAAGCAAAAGAATGGCGCTTAAAGACACAAAGTAAACTAGATAGATCAACTTTATGAAGCTAATTTGGACACAAGTAGCACACGTTGACCGCAAAAAGATACGTGAATACATATCACAAGATAATCCTTCCGCTGCCTTAAAGTTTGATCAACTTTTATCTGAAAAAGTAGAAAAACTTGTTAAATTTCCTACCCTTGGTCGTTTAGGACGAATTGTAAATACACGTGAACTTATTGTACATCCAAATTATATCATGATTTATGATATTTCAAATGGCGTTGTGCGTATTTTACGTGTGCTCCATACAAAGAAAAAATTTCCTTAATCAACTGTATTTTTATTTATTTTGTAATTGAAGAAAATTATTTTCTACAATACTGCGCTCCGTATCAGTAAATAATGATAAATTATTATTTTTCTAATATTGCGAATATGATTGCATAATGCACTTTGCACACCGCTTAGTTTCTACTCGTAAAAATGAAGATGACACTATTGTCAATGATGTGTCTGTTGAAAAGCTTGGGGAACTTTTAAAAGAAAACCCCCGTGGTCTCTTAATGGTGCGTGATGAATTGGCTGGCTTTTTAGCCAATCTAGAAAGAAAGGAATATCAATCAGACCGCGCCTTTTATTTAACAGCTTTTAATGGCGATGATCAATTTACTTATGACCGTATAGAGCGTGGAACCATTTTTATCCCTTATGTCACTTTATCCATGATTGGAGGCATTCAACCTTCACGCATTATTCCGCTCATTCAAGCCATACACCGTGGAATAAACGATGACGGTTTATTGCAACGCTTTCAAATGATTGTCTGGCCCGATGACAATAAAGAGTGGCAATTGGTTGATAAACCGCCCAATCAAGAGGTCTGGCAAAAGTATGAAGGGGTATTTCGCTCTTTTCGTGATAAACGCTTAGGGTCTCCCGAACAACCACTGATTATGCGTTTTTCTCCTAAAGCACAAGTGAAGTTTTATGAATGGTTCGAGCATCTTCATAAAGAGGCAAAAGGAGGTACTCACTCAGAAAGCTTACAATCGCATCTTTTAAAAATGCCAAAGACCATAGCAAGCCTTGCGTTAATTTTTGAACTTCTTGATAGTGGTGGTTTAGAAATTGGTCTCTATGCCATTACAACAGCCTTGCGTTGGGAAAAATATCTGTTAAGTCATGTCAAAAGACTTTATGCGGCGGGGGATACATTAACAGCAGAGCGTGCAAAATTAATTGTTGAACGCTGTGATTGTTTACCCGATGTTTTTATAGCAAGGGATGTTTATAAACGTGATTGGAAATATTTAACAGACAATCAAACCGTTAAGCAAGCTTTAGAGCTTTTATGTCGTTGTAACTATATTCGTGAAATCTCTGGAGAGAATAACTCCCAAGGCGGTCGACCTACCATACGTTATGAATGGCACCCTTTAGTGAAAAGTCATAAGACATCACACTGAGGCAATTTGGAAATCTTATAAAACATTAAACAATATAACAGTGAACCTTTAAAGCACTTCCCATCATTAGTTTTTGGGGGGGTATGGGGGTTTTGGGGGGTCTTTTTACCCCCCCTTATATATATTTTTTAGTCAAAAATAAAAGTTATTATATTTCAATAAGTTAATCTTTCAAATAAACAACCTATATTAAACATAACACATAAATACAA
>NZ_JBHIOI010000092.1:0-2486 GCF_042195415.1 Bartonella sp. CE47NXGY
TCAAGATCTTTTTGCAGGTATGTCGGCAGCACCGTCAGGCGGTTCTGGGTGGGATGCGCTTGCAAGTGGTGTGAAGCATCTTAATGAAGGAGATAAACAAAGAGGACAGGTTAACCAGACTGTCGAGTATCTAAAGTCCAAAGGCTACAGCGAAGAAGAAGCTGCTGTCATGGCAAGGAATCCTCAAATGCTTAGTGCATTGCTAACAAATACAGGTAGCAAAGACTTTAATGATGGAAGTTCATTAATTGATGATCCAACATCACCAACAGGAAAGAGAGTAGTTTACCACCCTGGAAGCAAAGCGTATATGGACAAAGAACGAGAAGCTGCTTTACGTCAACATAAAAACTTGTATGCAAAGGTTTTGCTAGAAGATATTGATTATGTGCAGGAATACCTTGAGAAATTTAAGAATAAGGCGACAGGTAATATAGCTTTAGCTGCTAGCTACGCGTTCTCAACGTCCGAACAATCGGATGTACGACAGATTTTGGAATCAATACAATCTCGTATAGGGCTTGACCGTATAGATCAAATGAAAATGTTATCGCAAAGAGGGGCGCTAGGACTTGGAAATGTTAGCGATAAAGACATTGAAATGTTAAAAGAGTCTCTTGGGAAATTAAATTTACGTATGTCTACACGAGAGCTTAAACGGCGTTTGTCAATAATAAAAGATGTTTTATCAAGACTGAACCTTGAAGTACAAGGTATTGTATTAGGTAAGATTGAGGCTACAGAAAATAATATGAGAAATGCCGTTATGGCAGGAAATAGCCAAAATTCGACCAATCAGGCGGTCTCACAAGGGAATGTTGCAAATTTTACAACTGTAAGCAGCACAGAACAAGCTAATAAAATGCCTATTGGGGTTGAGTTTATTTACAATGGTCAAGTTTACAAGAGGGCTAAATGATTAACAATAAGAATTCTCTTGTAGTTGATCGTGCATTAGGTGCTACGAACAATCAAGGTAAAAAAATATCAGAACTTGGTTCAAATTTTATCAATTTAGGTTCTGTTTCAGAATATGCGGCTAATCGAGAACGCTCATCAGAACTTGGACCGAATTTTATCAATTTAGGTTCTGTTTTAGAATATGCCAACCCTTCTTATGAAAATACTCCACTCTCTCCAGAGATTACACAAAGTGAAGCCTTTTGGAATTCTTTAAAGCATGGTTTGAGTTTTAATTTAGATGATGAGATTGCGGGGATTGTAGCGGCGGGACGTGATGATGAGAATGAGAGTGCACTAAATGCTTTTAGAAAGGGGCTGTACAGATATTGGTTATCTGGTGATAAAAAATACGAAGAGAAGTATGAGAAAGAAGCCAATAGAATACGTGATTATCAACGTAGGATGAGTGATACGCATTATTGGACGTCTTTGTTAGGAAATGTTGTAGGGGCTGCTTTACCTTCACTTGCGACGTTAGGAACAGGAGCGGTTGCAGGACTAGCGGGGCGGATAGCGCCTTCTGCTACTTCAAAATTAGGTCAAACCTTTTTGAAAGCCGTTCCAACACCGGTAGGTACGGGAGGGAAATGGGTAGGCGCAGGAGTGAAATATGTAGGTGGGAAAGCCAGTCCGTTTTTAGGCATCACAAAAAACACAACACTTCCTCATTTGCTTAAAGTAGGGGCGGCATCTGGTGCATTACATGGAGCAGGTGAAGGGGTAGGGTTAGGTCATACACTTCAAAGTGCAGCAGTTGGTGGTGGTTTAGGAGCAGCAGGGACAGTGGTTGGCAGTGCTTTAGGTCATTTGGCTGGTTCTACTGTCGGTGGAATACGAAGACTTCTTTCTCCTTCTCATACGAAAGAAGGTGTTTCAAAAGATACGTTAAGAGCAATCAGTAAACATTTAGGCAATGAAGCTTCTGAAGATCTAGGAAAATCTTTTAAGAATGCGGTCTCTACCGATTATGTAGCTGATCATAGTCCTTTTTTACAGGATCTTGTTTTTGATATCGCGAAAAGAAATCAAGGAGCTTATCTTGATTTGACTAAAAGAGCTGGACAGAGAGCGCTGGGAGGAGGGGAGCGTATTCATCAGGCAGCAGATGAACACTTTGTTCCTCGTCAAAATGTTACAGGTTTAAAAGATGATCTTATCGCGATTAGGAAAGCAGAACCACATACTCTTTACGAAATAGCTCAAAAAACACCAATAGGAGAACAGCATTATGGTGCTCTTAATGAATTAATGAAGCGTCCATACTTCAAACAGGCTTATAAAGGAGGGCTACAGGAATTCACGAGTGGTGGCAAAGAAGTCAGTTCGTTTTCTTCTGAAAAATTTAATCTCCTTAAAGAAAAACCCAACATGGGAGTTCTCCATGAAACGAAGGTGAAACTTGGTCTTATGAGAGATGAAGCCGAGAAGATAGGAGATAATAGTAAAGTTCATACCTTAGTTGGCATTCAGAAAAAGTTATTAGAGCTTATGGATGATATATCGCCTAAATATAAGAAGGCACG
>NZ_JBHIOI010000093.1:0-2454 GCF_042195415.1 Bartonella sp. CE47NXGY
TCTTACCGAGTCCTTCATAGTCAATAAGATAGCGCATCGCCAAACGCACTTTTTCATTGGCAAAAATAGGGTTTGTCGCATTAAATCCCCATATGATCATGGAGGGCGCCAAAACTTTTTCAACTTTAATATCCGTTGTTGCTTGGAGATCTGCCAAATCCTCTGGCATCAGATTACGTGCAACATCGATATCATGTTTTTCCAATAATAAACGTTGCGTTCCAGGCTCCGCGACATGGCGAATTAAAATCTTCTTCAATTTAGGCACCTCCCCCCAATAATTGGAGCTTGCACGCAACAAAATTCCTTCTCCAGGGCGCCAACTCTCTAGCTGATAAGGACCAACACAAGCAGAATGACTGGCCAAATATCGGTTTCCCATATCACCATCTTGTTCGTTTTTCATGAGTGTCTCACGATCCAGCAAGGCAGCAGTGCGATTAGTGGAAATATTGCTAAGAATGAGCTCTGCTGGATAAGGTTTATCAAATTTCATCACCACCGTTTTGTCATCCGGTGCTTGAAAAGCCTCATCAACGTTTTGTTCTGTAATCCCATATTCATTAAATGTTGCTGCATTAGACAATTTCAATTTGACAACCCGCTTCATACCCCAAACAAGATCATTGGCATTCGCAGGACGACCATCATAAAACTTTAAACCATCACGCAAGTGAAAAGTAATCACCGTACTCTGATCATCACTTGAAACATCCCAGCTCTTCGCTAACGAGGGAACCATTTTAGCCGCATCATCTGTAGCAGAAACGACTAAATTATCACAAATATTGTTAACCACTTCAATTCCATAACGGTCATTGAGTTGTGCAGGGTCAAATGTATTTATTGGATCGAGATTCCAAGCCATCACAAGCGTATCGGCGGGTGTTTTTGCTGAAACTTGTTGCACAAACATCCCCATTGCAAGAACAGCAGAAACAAAAGAACTGCCCTTTTTCAATATTTTTCTTTTCACGTTCATAGAATTTTCCTTTTAACGTTTATTGTATAAATTCTCCATGCAGCAAAACGTGCTTAATTTAAGTTTAGACGAACGATAGGCTCCTAAAGACCAAACTTTAAAATCTTCAAGAACAAGCACCTCTTGCCAATGACTCCTCTTGTCTACACTTATAAGCCAAACTAAAACATACAAAGGAAAACACTCTAATATACAATGAATGCTCACCAACAACAGAGCTTAATCACGATATCATAACGCCTACTATTGAAGACTATAAAACCTGTATTTTTTCTATCTTGTTAAGCAAGCTTGTCTCGTATTTCTTCCGGCGTTTTCTATACCATCAAAGCACTACCCCTTTTAGCTCAAGTACCTTAATAACAACGAGCCTTCATAACAATTTGACGATTTGATAAAACAGAAAAATTCGTTAGTTTGCCAAATGCAACGACTTTTATTCCTTCTTCAAAAGAAAATTTAATTTTTTCATCACTCCCCGTAAAACAACACCCTCCAAATGACATCTCATCATCTTTCAAAGCAAAAGAAAATATAAACACCATAAAAAACTGATATCCCTTGTGTACCCCCATAACAAAACTTTCCTTCAACATCGCAAAACCTTTGCACCTTTAGCACCACTAAATTCCGCGATATTTGTTACACTTAGTTTTTTTATGTTACTCTCAGTTTTTTAACAAATAAATTGACCACTTTCTAATTCAGAAAAATTGAAATATCGATCTTAACATCCACTTAAATACACCTCTAATGAGAATGAAAAATATCTTTAAACGAATGTCTTGAAAAGACATTCAACAATATATCACACATTACCTATGATCTTCGGCGCATTGCAAAGCTTAAAATTTATACAATACGCCGAATATATCATGACGATGCCCTTTATCTATTGAACAGCATTGCAGACACTCTTATTTTTCAATTTTACTATAAAAAATATGTGGCGCACTATTCCAAACCCACTTTTTGATATCAGGCGTCATCGCGATAACAGTATATTTCTGAAAGATAAACGCATAAGGTCCTTTTTGCATCAATTCACGTTGTAAATCAGCATAGAGTTGTGCCCGTTTTTGCGGATCTTTTTGAAACAATGCATCCTGAACCTTTTGATTCATCGTTTCATCCAAATACCCATATTGCCAACTAGGATAGGCGGTATTTTTTGCCTCAAGCCGATTATCTGGATTATAAACAAGACGTGAAGCCATAGTATGAGGATCCGCAGAATCATTATTCCATCCGACAAAAATCGTATCAAAAGCCCGTGCATAAAGTTTAGAAAACAACTGTGTACCGGCCATCCGTTCAATTTTAAGACGCACCCCCGCCTTTGCGGCACTATCTTGGAGTGACTGAGCAACTAACACCCTATAAGGAGCATTTGATACGAGAAAATTTGCCTCAAATCCATTCGGATAACCAGCTTCTGCTAAAAGCTGCTTGGCTTTTGCAATATCAAGTTT
>NZ_JBHIOI010000094.1:0-2392 GCF_042195415.1 Bartonella sp. CE47NXGY
ATTAATCGTTGACTCTTTTCAACAAACCACAAAGACATCGGAACTCTATACCTACTATTCGGCGCATGAGCTGGAATCATAGGCACAGCTCTAAGTCTTCTCATTCGAGCTGAACTAGGCCAACCCGGTAGTTTACTAGGTAGTGACCATATCTATAATGTCATTGTGACAGCCCATGCATTTGTTATAATTTTCTTCATAGTTATACCCATTATAATTGGAGGGTTCGGGAACTGACTAGTACCCTTGATAATTGGTGCTCCTGACATAGCATTCCCCCGTCTAAATAATATAAGCTTCTGACTTCTTCCCCCCTCTTTCCTGCTGCTAATGGCATCAACCATAATCGAGGCTGGCGCCGGAACAGGTTGAACAGTATATCCCCCCTTAGCAGGAAACCTCTCTCATCCAGGGGCCTCCGTAGACTTAGTTATTTTCTCCCTCCACCTAGCAGGGATTTCCTCTATCCTAGGAGCTATCAACTTCATCACTACCATTATCAACATGAAGCCCCCCGCCATATCCCAGTATCAAACCCCATTGTTTGTCTGATCTGTCCTAATCACAGCAATCCTACTACTCCTCTCCCTGCCAGTCTTAGCTGCCGGCATTACTATACTATTAACAGACCGCAACCTTAACACTACCTTCTTTGATCCTACTGGAGGGGGAGACCCTATCCTATACCAACACCTATTTTGATTCTTTGGCCACCCTGAAGTCTACATCCTCATTCTCCCTGGATTCGGAATAATCTCCCACATTGTAACTTACTACTCCGGGAAGAAAGAACCATTTGGGTATATAGGTATGACCTGGGCTATAATGTCAATCGGGTTCCTAGGATTTATTGTATGAGCCCACCATATATTTACAGTAGGCATAGATGTAGACACACGAGCTTACTTCACCTCTGCTACCATAATCATTGCTATTCCTACTGGAGTTAAAGTTTTCAGCTGACTTGCTACACTTCATGGGGGCAATATCAAATGATCTGCCGCAATACTTTGAGCCCTAGGCTTTATCTTTCTATTCACCATAGGGGGCCTTACCGGTATTATCTTAGCAAACTCATCCCTAGATATTGTACTACACGATACGTACTATGTTGTCGCCCATTTCCACTATGTCCTGTCAATAGGAGCTGTTTTTGCCATTATAGGGGGCTTCATCCACTGATTCCCTTTATTTTCAGGCTATACATTAGACCAAACTTATGCCAAAGCCCACTTTATTATTATATTCATAGGTGTAAATTTAACCTTTTTTCCACAACACTTCCTTGGCCTATCTGGAATACCCCGACGCTATTCTGACTACCCCGATGCTTATACCGCATGAAATGTTCTATCATCCATTGGCTCCTTTATTTCACTAGTAGCAGTGATCCTAATAATCTACATGATCTGAGAGGCCTTCGCCTCAAAACGCAAGGTATCAATGACCGAACAATCCCCCACCAACCTCGAATGATTAAATGGCTGTCCCCCGCCTTATCACACATTTGAAGAACCAGCCTATGTTAAACTAAACGAAAAAGGAGGGAGTCGAACCCCCTAAAACCGGTTTCAAGCCAATCCTATAGCCCCTATAACTTTTTCAATAAGATATTAGAAAAACTATTTCATGGCTTTGTCGAAACCAAATTATAGGCTATAACCCTATATATCTTACATGGCCCACCCAGTTCAACTAGGTCTACAAGATGCTACATCCCCTGTTATAGAAGAATTAATCACCTTCCACGACTATGCATTTATGACTATCTCTTTAATTAGCTTTCTAGTCTTATACGCTCTATCCTCAACACTCACAACAAAGCTAACCAATACCAACATTACAGACGCCCAAGAAATAGAGACCACTTGAACCATCCTACCCGCAGTCATTCTAATCCTGATTGCCCTACCATCTCTACGCATTCTATACCTAACAGACGAAATCAACGACCCCTCCTTTACTATTAAATCAATTGGACATCAGTGATACTGAACCTATGAATACACAGACTACGGAGGCCTCATCTTTAATTCTTACATAATACCCCCATTATTCTTAAACCCAGGAGACCTTCGACTCCTGGAAGTTGACAACCGAGTGGTTCTCCCAATTGAAGCCCCTGTTCGTATAATAATTACATCTCAAGATGTTTTACACTCATGAACTATCCCCACACTAGGTTTAAAAACAGATGCAGTGCCCGGACGCTTAAATCAAACCACATTTACCGCCACACGACCAGGCGTCTATTACGGACAATGCTCAGAAATCTGTGGGGCTAACCACAGCTTCATGCCTATCGTCGCAGAACTAATCCCGTTAAAAATCTTTGAAATAGGACCTGTATTTACCCCGCCATGTCTTCTTTCCGGAGCCCCTCATCTAAACG
>NZ_JBHIOI010000095.1:0-2390 GCF_042195415.1 Bartonella sp. CE47NXGY
ACTTGGATGCAGAATGTCTTTAAGCGTGGGGGTGCAGATGCGTATAACATGTATGACACAGGGATGGGTGGTAATGTGTATGGGGGACCTCGTGTAGCGCCGTTAAGTGATCAAACGCGCTATGGAATTGGTGGTCTTGGAAGTATTCCTCATCATTATCAAAATCGCTCTTTGATGAATACAATCTATAATCCAACGTCGGCAGCCATGAATCTTCGACATATGGCCTCTGGTGGTATGATGGGAGAAAATTCGTATTTCAAACAAGCACTTCAAGAAGCATTAGATGATTCAGACACTCAAATTAACAGATATTTCTCAGGGATTGGTCGTTATGCAACTCCTGATCACAGAGAGGAAGTGCGGAAAGGAAGAGATTCTATATACGCTCGTGCTATGTTAGAGCAATATAATCGTGATGCGGACCGCATGATGCAAGCCAATGCCATGATAGACCAAGCCAATCAAAATCAGTTGGGAGCCTCAAATAACTTCTTACAGGGTTATGGGAATGCCTATTCCAATGCCATACAAGGGGGAGGTGTGCTTGATGCCCACAATCAACGCCTTGTTGATGCCAATAGAGAACGTTGGCTGGAACAAGACAATAGCGGCTGGAATAGGTTGAATATGCTTATGAACGCCGGTCATGGCTTCGCAAGAAATTACGGCACGACGACGAATAATGTGTCAGAATCTAAGATGCATGGTAACGACCCTTGGCAGAATGCTATGATGGTGCTTTTTGGATTAAAGAAGGCTGCGGAAAAGGCAGCAAATGCTGCCGTTTAGTTTGAATAATCTTAGAAAAAATAAATAGTTAAAGGGAAAGTAATGGTTTTTATAGATTTTGACCCGAGAGATAGACGTTTCATATCCAAACTAGAAAAAGATCTACACGAACGCAGACTAGAAAAAGATCTACTACAATCAATAGCGAATCAACGAAAGGACAAACATAAATTACCAGTTTTTCTTAATGCGATTTCTATGAATGATCCATATAAGATAGGCTCTTTTTCTCCTTCTCCAATAGGTTCTATTCGTCCTTCTGAGATAGATAATGAGGGGAATAAACCCTCTCCGATTCCACAATCAGAAACTCCTCCTCAGTTAGAGACTTCTCCACCTATTTCAACAAAACCAGTTCCATTGCAAGAACAGCCTCCTGAACCAAATCTTAGTTTTTGGGATAAATTTTCTCGTTTTTCACAGTCTGATGTTAGTAAAAATATTGATGATTTTCTTATGGGTGCGATAACGGCTAGTCCAAATTCATCTGGATGGCAACTTTTTGCCAAGGGGCTGAAGAACTTGCATGAAGGAGATAAACAAAGAGGACAGGTTAATCAGACTGTCGAGTATCTAAAATCTAAAGGGTACAGTGAGGAAGAGGCGCGGTTCATAGCTGGAAATAGAGATGCGTTGAATGCTTTTCTATTACAAAAAGTGAACGGTGGAAATAGGAATTCCCAATTTACCAATGACGGTAGGATGCTTGTGGAAGATCCGAATGCACCAGGTGGATATAGATATATTATGGTTGAAGGTGGTAAATCGTATGAGGAAGCTGAACGTGCAAAAGCTCTATATGCAAATAATATAGTACGGAAAAGTATTTTATTGAAAGATCTCACATATCTTGATGAGTACCTTAAGGAAAAAGGTGGGTATGCAACAGGTCTGATTGCTTGGATTAAAAGCATTGTTCCTGGATTGAAAGAAAATGGTGCAGATAAAGTCGTGAAATCAATTAAGGAACGTATAGCAAGTGATCGTATAGACGAACTGAAGCAATTATCAAGGACAGGAGCGGTAGGACTTGGAAATGTCAGTGATAAAGATCTTGACATGCTAAAGCATTCTTTAGGTGAACTAAGCATTGATATGAATGTAGAATTATTTACGCGGAATCTGAATCAAATAAGAGATGTTATTTCAAGACTATCGCCTGAAGCAAAAGCCTATTTACTAGGTGAAGATGCTAGTCGCTCCTCTGCTAATCAGTCATCACAAGGAGGCAGTGCAAATATACCTCGGATGAGTATGCAAGAAGCTGCTAAAAGAAATGATATTACTGAATTTACAGATATTGAGACTGGTGAGCATATGAGGAAGGTAAAATTGTAATGAATACGTCTCGATCTAGATATGTAACATTAGAGGATGGAACACGTTATCGTTTTGATGTTATTGATAATAATTCTCAAAATAATGCGTCTCGATCTAGATATGTGACCTTAGAAGATGGAACACGCTATCGCTTTGATGTTCTCAATGATGCCTCCAACTTTGAAGAAACAACATCACCCCAACATCCCGAAATCACGCAAAGTGAAGCTTTTTGGAACTCTTTAAAGCATGGATTGAGTTTTAATTTAGATGATGAG
>NZ_JBHIOI010000096.1:0-2291 GCF_042195415.1 Bartonella sp. CE47NXGY
CCTAAGACCATCTGGTTAAGGGTTTTACTAAAATTCTCATCATGGGCAAGCAAAGCATTGAGAACTTGCCAGACAACACTGTATCTCTTATTGTTTTTTAATGCCTCTTCTGGTGAAACACCAGCAGGAACACCAACCGGCAAAATGATATAGCCCATCTTTTTGCCTTTTGCACGACGCATCACACGTCCTACCGCTTGTATCACATCCACTTGGCTTTTACGCGGGTGTAAAAACATAACCGCATCAAGGGAAGGAACATCAACACCTTCTGAAAGGCAGCGTACATTGGTTAATATACGGCAGACATTCTCACCCGCATCTTCTTTCAACCAATCAAGTTTTATCGTACGGTTTTTGGCACCAGATTTTCCATTAATATGATCTACTTGACAGTTAAGAGGGGGAATATTTTTATGGTTTTCATGAAGATTACGTAAATCTTTCTTAACTTCTTCATCGTTGAATGTTCTACATATGCGTTCAGAAGTTTTAATATCTCTACAAAAAGCCAAAGCCCGATGCATGGGTCTTGTATCATCTCCAAGATCAATTTTCAGATCCATTTTGGTAAGAGCTTGATAACAACCCATGATCTTTGTTCTATCATCAAGAATAAGTTCATAATTCTCATCTGTCATCAGATGCTGGATAGATTTACTCACTTCTCCTTCATCAACACCTAAAACGATAATCTTGTAAGGCGTTAAAAGTCCATTTTTTACAGCATGGGAGAAACTATAAGAATAAAGGATTTTTCCATAAAGCTCTTCATCATCCATAGAAGCCAGAACGGCATCAATCTCATTAGCTTGTTTTTTGGCATTATCACTAAAGATACGAGGTGTTGCTGTCATATACAGACGTTTCTTGCCCCGAATAAGGCTATTATTATGAACCTTGATAAACTCAGATTCACTCTTGTCTGTTCCTAACACAGCTCCAGTGGTACGGTGTGCTTCATCACAAATGATCAGATCAAATTCCGGTAAAGCATATTTCTTTTGCGCATCCGAAATCACTTGGATCGAATGGTAGGTAGCAAAGACCACTGTCATGGCATCAGGAGAAGTCTTATTGGCTTTTTCTCCAAGCTTTTGAGAATCTGTTGTTGCTGGTAGAGCGAGATCCGAGACATCGAGTTCGGCAGCATCATCTTGGGCTTTGCGACGCTTGCCAACTTGTGTATCAGAACACACCGCAAAGGAACGCAAGGGGATTGCTGTATCTGCTGTCCATTCTCTTATTGTTTGTGACATTAAAGAAAGAGAGGGGACAAGAAATAAAACACGTTTACCTTGACCAGCAAGAGCTTCTGCTATCTTCAGACTGGTAAAGGTCTTTCCCGTTCCACACGCCATAATCAGCTTGCCGCGGTCTGCTTCTTGTAAACCGTCACAAACAGCTTTAAGCGCTTCTTGTTGATGATCTAAAAGCTTTTTCGGTTCTTTTTTCTTAAGAGTAGCTTCCCCTTTGCTTTCAAAGGTTGACCAATCTATTTGACTGTTTTCCAGATCAAAAAGATTAATCCGTTGAATGCGGACTCCTTGTCCTTCACAGGTGAGATCGGCATTGTTACTCCAATTACCTTCGGTGCTATCAACCAGAATACGGCGTGTGAAGATCTTTTTTCCCGAGGCAGCAATAAAGCTATCAATATCTTCCTTCTTGATTTGATGATTTGCACTATAAAACTTACATTGAATAGCGGCATATCCTTCTTCATCACGAATTTTAGCAACCAGATCAATGCCGATATCACGCCCATCTTCTCCATGCTCTTTTGCCCATTCACAATAGGTTTGAACCTTTTCATATTCTTGGCATTGTAGAGGGTCTTGCGTCAAATAAGCAATTACAAACTTTTCAAAAGAAGTTCCTCTATCGCGCGCACTTTCTGTATGATCACGGTAGGATTGTAACAGAGAGCGTAATGTCAGTGGTTTGTTATGAGATTGAAGCATTTATAATAAAACCCCACCGCTTTATAAGCGTTGATCTATCGGTGTTAAAAAACTTTAAATAGAATCTGCTAGATCTATTTAAAACAAATAGCAATAATAAAATAAAAAAAGGGTGCTAAAGACCCACAACCTGCTTAAAAAGAAATTTTATTAAAGGCTACTTATCCACAGCCTATGACATGAGGTAAAATCAGCAAAATAGTGAATTTTGCTGTTCGTTTCACGTGTTCATCAAGACAAATGAACTATGTGCTTTTAAAATATCATAATGAGTATTTTGATAGGTTTTATGAGTCACTAAAATAGTCTATTTTGTCAGTTTAATTT
>NZ_JBHIOI010000097.1:0-2281 GCF_042195415.1 Bartonella sp. CE47NXGY
GAGGAAGTTTTCGATGAGGCAATGAATGAGGTTGATCTGGGACTGAGGTTGATCTTGGCCGCGTGCTTGGCTTTCAAGATGGGGGCACCACCTTGGAAAAAGGGGTGTTTGGGCTTGTAAGTGCCTCACGTATAGTGCTTCATGTATAAGCGCGTATAGGGCAAATGAATAAAATACGTAGAGGGGATTTATAGTGCTTGCATTACTCTGAGAAGGGTGCTAAGCGAATTTACCGCGCTGGTGGCGTGCTATCAAATATTGAAGAGTGGGAATTTTAGAAGTGGGGGAGTATCCGTATGATCGAAGATAAATCACAACACCAATCTGCCCATAAGGGAGATAAGGCTTTTGTATCACAGTCAGTGTTGGATCAATCGGCAACTTTCAAAAAATGGATGATGCTTTCAACAAGCGATTATATCATCATTTGTTGTTTGGCTATCCTCTTGTTGGTGCTTTTTTCCGCGTCTGCCTATATGGATCCTTTGGAATTTTTTCACGTTATATCCAAAGAACAGCTCCAAGCACTGGGACAAATGAAACAAGAAAGTCTTCAGGAAAGACTTCAGGAAAGTCTTAAACACCCTTTCCAAAATCCTATAATTCAGCATGTTCTTGATGCGGGGTGGAATAGTGTTTGGGCTTTTTTATGTCTCTTACCGCAAATGATTTTTGGCGTTCTTTTTGGTTTTTGTCCGCTCTTTTTTGTCTTTAACGCCGTATTTAAACGGGATGTGAAGGAAATGATGCTACAATGGGAAACCTTGCCAGAGCAGCAACAGCTAGACAACCAATCTCTTAACAGAAGACAATAGGGGGAAAAGTGAGCGCTTCTTTAATCATTGGAATGTTGACTGCCGTAGGGACGACAATTTTTATTTGTTCTGCAATTTTTATGGTATTCCTTTCTACCGTGGTGACAATCGTTGCACTTTATTATTCGTTGATAAAACGGACAATCTTGTTATTGGTGACGCAGCGAAAATTAAAAAAGGGTGCAGCGCAGAATTTAGGGCATTATCAGGTAGAGGGTAGAGGACAGAGGACAGTTCTTACAACACAGTTGCGTGCCTTTTCTTTTCAAGAATCTTTGCTTCTCTCAAAAAAAGATTATTTTATGATCTTTTCTATCGCCTTCGTTATGGTTGCACTTAGCACAGGTGTTGTCGTTTTTTCAGCTTTTCTTCCAAAATCTGCGGTTTTTTTGCACAATTACGTGCCTATGATAGTGCTTCACATTATTGATTTTGTCATGCGACTGCTGTTTTGGGTCTGGACATGTATTGTTGTTTCTTTACCTGTCATTTTAATTCTCCATAGTTTTCTTCAGTATGGCGTGCAAGAAACAGTAAAGGAATTAGAAACATTTGCTTGAGAAGAAAATAAAAATGATGATTTCACATCAATGCGATAGGGAAAAAAAGGGAGCATTATGATGCAGCATTTGGTTTTTTTAGGGTTCATTATCATTGCCATTTTAATGGTTATGGTTATGGTCAGGTTTCCTTACCTGTTGATCAAATATATCAGGTTATCTTTTAAACTCGCTCAAGGCTTGAAAAAGAGTACGACGCAACAAAAGCAAGCCATACAACAATTGCGCAATGATCGGGGAGAAATGAAAAGACACAATCTCGCCCATAAGACCCTTGATGCGAAAATGCGCTTTCTTAACTTCAAAGAATCTCTGCCTTTTTATTCAAAAGAATGTAAAATAATCTTTTTTATCCTTATTCTCTTTTCTGTTTTGCAATCTGCTTTCTCTATCGCAAATTTTGTATGGTGGAAAAATGATAATGTTGCCTTTATCATGCAGCTGTTGAGCCTTATATGGTTAGGGGTTCTTCTCTTTTTTCCGATCATTGGGATCATGTGCATAAAGTTAACGAGAAAATTGAACAAAATACTTCAACAATTGGAAGAAGCGATACAACAACGCGATCAGGCAATGCGTATGCAGAATGTGGAAGGGGGACAAAATGACGAGTAGTCTTATAACATTAATAGCCATTTCTTTCCTGTGTTTTACGCTCTTAGGTGTTTTAATATGGGCGCCAATCGTTGTCATTTACTACCTGTTTATCAAGCGTGCGAGGCTTTATTGTCGCGTGAAAAAGGAACTGAAATGCGTGCTGAATGAACGCGATATCGCCTTAAAACAGAACTCCCCAAAATAAAAAAGCAGCAGAATGTTTGATAAAAAGCAGCTTTCTCTTGTTTGGCAAGACTATAAAAAAATATTCTATCTTTCTACGGTCATGGCGACTGCTCCAATAGTTAT
>NZ_JBHIOI010000098.1:0-2259 GCF_042195415.1 Bartonella sp. CE47NXGY
CGAGATCTTTGAGCAATATCAAGTAGTTTTCCATCAGCATCTTTTTCATTGTTACTGATCTTCAACGTCCATTTTGTATTGTTTTTTAGATCAAAGTGCACATTTCTGTCTTTAGCAATATTTGCTCTACCCTCTAAAATAGACTGATCTGCGCTTAAGGTGAAGGTGCCATTGGAGATCGCTTTAACCTCTTTATCATCCCACAAATCTTTATCTTTCCATGACGCTTTGTCCCAAGCAATACCATTTCCTAGTAAAACATCGGCATGGACTTCTGATTTTTTAAGATTGACTGTGCCGATTGATGGAGCTGTAGCATCTTCGATGCTTTTTTCAACAACAGCTCCGATGAAAATTCCTGTGCCATTTTCAGCATGAATCTCTGCATTGGTCAGATTGATCTCATTACTATGATATTTTTGTGGATCATGCGAGCCATTTGGATTATCATCGGAGAAAGTTGCGAATTGTAAACCGGCAACTTCTACTGTGGCAGAAACATCTGTCAGATCAATATGTCCGCCATTTATTACAACCAGCGCAGCCATTTTTGCTTCTATTTTATTTTTTTTCCCATTCTGAGGAGTGTCGGATTGGGGATCTAGACCTTTAGAATTAGTATCAATAGCGCCATTAACCATCTTAATTGTGCCATCTTCACCAGTAGCGAGACCAATACCAACATTTTGAATAGTTGTTTTGCCATTTAATTCAACTATACTATCGGCCTCCCAAGTGCTTACACCAACGGTTGCTGCTTCGGACTCACCACCGATTATTGTTAAATCTCCGCTAATGATTTTACTCCCATCATCTGCATAAAGACCTTCATCAAAATTTTGAATGGTTGTTTTGCCAGTTAACTGAATTTCACTCCCAGAGCCCGATGTCCATACACCAGATCGTGCTTCATTGGGGTTGTCATTAATTGCTTTACCACCGACTATTGTTAAATCTCCGCTAACGATTTTGCCACCATTAAAGGCTTCAAGACCGACAAAAACTTTTTCAATGGTTGTATGACCCTTTAATTGAACTTCACTATTGGGATCAATGGCTGTTATACCAGAAGTACCGTATTCTTGGTTTTCATAAGCAGTTATTGTTAAATCTTCGCTGGTGATTTTACCACCTTTTTCTGCTCTCAGTCCATCTCTAACTTTTTCAATGCTTGTTTTGCCTTTTAATTCAATTATGCTTCCAAAGCCATTGGCATTTGCACCGTTTCCGAAGTTATTGGTTGTTAGAGTAACATCCGTAATTTCAATACGTCCACCATTTTCTGTAAATAATGCGCCTTCATGTCCATTCAAACTTCCTCCTATGACAGCCCCTCCTTTCATGGTGATCTTGGATTCTATACCATCTGCATGGAGTGCATTACCCTTAGATGATGCGACTGTAACATTGTTGTTTAAAGTAATGATGCTGCCGTTTCCAGCATATACCCCATCAGTTTCCCCATCGAGTGATCCTCCAGACACTGTTATTGTCGAGTGATCATCTGCAAATATGCCTTTTAGTGCTTGAGTTACGGTTACATTGTTCAAGGTTACTGTGCTGTTTTTAGCACTTATTCCTAAGGATAGTGAACTGTTATCGTTTTCACTCGATATTACTACGTCTTCCAGCTTGTTTTTTTTACTCTTACTGTCAGAAAAGGAAGCACCAGTGCTAGATAAAATGCCAGATGAGGAGGCCTCCATTCCAGAATATGTAATTGTTCCCTTAGTCATTTGAAGTGTAGCACCGTCTTTGGCTTCAAGTCCTAAGAAAATACCAGAACCAGTGCCTTTAATGGTTGTGCCATCCAGTAACTCAATCGCACTGTTAGCACCTTCTGCTGTTACAGCATAGACGGTTTGGTTTGTGCCTTGGTTTATATCTTTATTCGTAACAATGGTTAAATGTTTTCCAATGATTTTGCCACCGTCTTTTGCGTGAATAGTTTCGTAGGTTTTATCGGATACTTCTTGTTGTTTTCCCTCAGAAACTACGAGGGTTTCAGCATGTGCACTGAACTGGATGTTGAACAGGATAATAGCGGCTGCAGCCGTACATGATAAAAGGGATGTTTTATACACTAGTATTCTCCTTATGAGAGCCCCAAAATATTCATTTCCCCGCGAACTTCATAAGAAGAAGTGAAAATGGATAGTTGTTATTACTTTCAGTAATTGTCTTTATTTGGTAAGACATTTTTGGTTTTTTGTCAAAATTAAAAAATAATTGATATTAATTATGTCTAATACAAAATGT
>NZ_JBHIOI010000099.1:0-2258 GCF_042195415.1 Bartonella sp. CE47NXGY
AAATAAAAAAAGGGGACGCCCTAAAATAGCAGGGCAGGTAAGAGAACCAAACGGACGTATATCACGTGCAAAAGCACTGCGTGAAGCCGTTGATAAATTGGCAATAGAAATGCGTGCAAAACGCTTTGGTTTAACGCTACAAGAGGCAAAAAATCCACTCTCTGGGTCTTATATAGGGCGGCTTTGCTTGCAAGGCGTGCTTACTCAAGAGCAATACGACACCGCCCAGCAATATCTACAGATAAGGAATAATTACCTTTGCGCAAAAGGCTTGCCTAATGCAATTTATGACGAAATGCCATCATCATCTGATGATAAGGCAAGAGATAAATGGGTAGAATTTGCAACAGAGCAGTTTATAAACACGCAAGAGGCACTAAAAGAAGCCCAATGCCTCTATAGACAATATAACCTTTATGCAGCGCTACAGTGCCTCGTTATAGAAGATCAAACATTATCATATCTTGTACCTTCATTACGTATAGCTCTTAATGCGCTTCAGAAACATTTTGATCGTAAATGACAATCTCTATTACGGTTTCATTATATCATATATCGTTGGTAAGTCTCTGCAAAATCTAGCGACTTGTTTAGTGTTTTCATAATCACCGGTGCTCACGTCAGATACTACAACTATCATTTGTGTTTTGGGGCTAATGCCAGTTCCAGTCGAATTACTAAGAAATTTTTTTGCATAATAAATCATTGGATTTTTGCTGTTATTGGATTCGTTGTATGCCCACATAAAATCTCTTTCACTCCAATTATGTTCATAACGTAAACGACTTATTACATTGGGTAGCATTGCCCATGACATTTCTTCATTATACTCACCCCGCAATAAATTCACAAAGCGTCCACATAAAATAACGAATACGTGACGATGCAATACAGGATCAAATTTGGAAGGCATCTTATGATGGCCACGGCTGTATACAAATTCTTGTGCTTGGCTTAGCTTATTAAAATGCGTAAAGCCAGTATATTCTTTACTCGCGTATTTGTCGTAAAGTTGATTATACTTCTCTATAGTATCTACACTTGTAAACATACGCGTCAATTTGTCTATAAATCCAAATGACGCTGATGCAGGTAGCGCTGATATAGAAAAGAAAGCTATAAATGTTATGATGCGTGTTATGGATAATGATTTCATCATTTTGAACCCTTAATTATTCATAAGTGCTGTTTAACTGATTCCCTTTGAAATTATCAATATGTGTTATTTTTATGTTGACAAAGTGTAGCAAATCGTATTTAATGACATTACTGTACTTAGGCGTATTGTGTCTAGAGAGGGAAATGTACAGTTCAAAATCCCCGCAAATGCGGGGTTTTTTATTATCTGGAGGGTGTATTTTATGACATCACAAAATACAGAACAGATTTCTCAAACAAAGAAAAAATATAAACCCCCTAAGGCAGGAATGGGGCGTGTCAAAGGTGTACCGAATAAGAATACACGCCTTTTGAAAGAGGCTATTCTTAAAGCTGCTGAATTGGCAGGCAATAAGTATGGGAAAGAGGGGCTAATCTCTTACCTCGAAAAGCAGGCAATAAGATGCCCTGCGGCTTATTTAGCGTTGCTTGGGAAGATCTTGCCTTTGCAAGTGACGGGGGAAGATGGGGGCGCGATTAAGATCATAGGGCGTGTAGAAATTGCTCCTTTAACAATGAATGACGACAAGACAGATTAAGATTGTACCAAAACTTATACCGATTTTTACAGGAGACGCTTTGGTACGAGCGGCTTGGGGTGGACGAGGGTCTGGGAAGACAAGATCATTTGCCTTGATGGCTGCTTTAAAAGGCTATCAATTTGGTATGCAGGGGATATCGGGGACCATTCTTTGTGCACGTCAGTTTCAGAATTCTTTGGCAGAGAGTTCATTGGAGGAGATTAAGCGCGCCATTGAAGCGCATGACTTTTTAAAGGACTATTACAAGGTTGGGGAGTCGTCGATTAAGTCGATAGATGGTCGCGTAGCCTTTCAGTTTTCTGGTCTGGACCGTAATATTGCGAGCATTAAATCGATGGGGCGTATTTTGCTTTGTTGGGTTGATGAGGCAGAGCCCGTGACAGAGACGGCTTGGCAGACGCTTATACCGACTTTGCGTGAAGAGGGTGAGGGGTGGCGAGCAGAGTTATGGGTGACATGGAACCCGTTGCGAGAGAATGCCCCCGTTGAGAAGCGGTTTCGCTTTTCAGACAATGAAGCCATTAAGCGTGTAGAGATCAATTGGTCAGATAATCCGAA
>NZ_JBHIOI010000100.1:0-2227 GCF_042195415.1 Bartonella sp. CE47NXGY
ACTGTGCTCATAAATAAATTAGGAGCAAAGTTTATGAATATAAAATCTTTAGTAACAACTTCTGTTATCGCTATAGCAGCAGCTTCTGCAGCGCAAGCTGCTGATGTTATCATCCCTCGTGAAACAGCCCCAGCAGTCATCGCAGCAGCCCCTTCATTTTCTTGGACAGGCTTTTATATCGGTGGTCAAGTTGGTAACTTTTCAGGTAAAGTTGATGAATATGATTCAGAAACAAAAAAGAAAATTACAGATAAAGACTGGACACCTAAACCTTCCGGTTTCATGGGGGGTATTTATGTAGGTTCCAACGTAGATCTTGGAAATGGCCTCATTCTAGGTGTTGAAACTGATGCCGTCTGGGCTGACCGCGAAGATTCAAAAGCGCATTCAGCAGTCATTGGAGCAATTGGCCTTGATGCTTTCAAAGATGAGCTTATAGCAGCGAAAGCTACACCTGCTACAGGAAAAACTATTACTGGTATCGCGGCGACTGACAAACGTGTAGATAGCACCTCTATAAAAGAAAAATGGTCTGGTGCAACACGCGTTCGTGTTGGTTTTGCAGCCGTTGATCGCATTATGCCTTATGTTGCTGGTGGTATTGCTTATACGCAGCTCCAGATAGTCGATTCTCTTAAGGCGGAAGGAGCTGATGGTGCCGAAATCGCTTCTGCTAAAGTGTTTGATGAAACGAAAACGATGGTTGGTTTCACTGTAGGTGGTGGTATTGACTTTGCAATGACAGACAATGTTCTGTTGCGTGCAGAATACCGTTACTCAGACTTTGGTAAAAAAGCATTTGTAAAGGACGGGGATAAAATAGCTTACAAAACCAATGATTTCCGTGTAGGTGTTGCATACAAATTCTAATTTCGTCAACAACGAAATAAACTTCCAAGAGGCTCTGTCAAAGACAGGGCCTCTATTTTTTTCTATTGTTATATTATTACACACTCCATATTTATTGGCGGTGTAAAAGATATTATTCAGATTTCCTTAAAAAGATTTTTATAAACGACAGGCAATAATTACGCGGTAAAATCAATGAATTATACGTATTCATAACTTACAATTTCTTGTGAAACGTGAAGTTATGAAATGACTTTATATTGCGTCAGCTTTCGTTTCCTATGATTGTATCATTTTACTACAGTGTTTTTTTGTAGTCGTATAATACTGTGCTCGTAAATAAATGAGGAGCAAAGTTTACGAATATAAAATCTTCAGTAACAACTTTTGTTATCGCTATGACTACAGCTTCTGCGGCACAAGCTGCTGATATTGTCATTCCTCGTAAAAAAGCTCCAACAGTTATCATAGCTCTTTCGTTTTCTTAGACAGGTTTTTATCTTGGTGGTCAAGTTGGCAACTTTTCAAGTCAAAGTTTATGTATTTGATTTAGAGACAAAAGAAAAAAACTTCAGATAAAGATGCACTACCTAAGCCTTCAGGTTTCATAGGTGGTATTTATTTTAGGTTCCAACGTAGATCTTAGAAATGTCCTAGGTGTTGAAACCGATGCAGTCTGGGCAGACTGAGGAGAGACGAAGACGGTCTCAAAGATTCTTGCGATTGATGAATTTGATGATTTTAATGATGAATTTAAAGATGCTGGTGTCACATTGGATGAAAATGAAAAGTTTCAAAAGGGTGACACAGCAGTGTATTGCATTGGTTTCAAAGAAAATGGTCTGGTGCAACACGGGTTCGTGTTGGTTTTTCTGTCGCTGACAGCATTATGCCTTATGTGGCTGGTGGTATTGCTTATGCGCAAATACAAGGTGTTGGTAAAGTTTCAGGAACAAAAAAGTTGGGAAAATGGGTAAGCCAAGTAAAGAGTTTCTGCTACAGTATTTGATAAAACAAAAACGATGGAGGGTTTTATCCTTGGTGGTGGTATAGATTTCGCGATGACAGATCATATTCTGCTTCGTGCGGAATACTGTTACTTAGACTTTGCTAAGAAGGAATTTAAAAAGTATTACCTTAAACTAGGCTACACAACCAATGACTTTCACGTAGGTATCGCTTACAAGTTCTAATTTCATCAAAAGTGCAATTATGAATAAAAAGTATTAATAAAAAATTAAATTTCCAAAAGATATTGACTTTTACAAAAGCGCTGTTTTCTGGGCTTTTATTTGTACGACTGTGACATTTTTACTACAGCTTTTCTATCTATAATCTTGTAAGGTCATTTTATAGTTAATTTAGGAGCAAAATTATG
>NZ_JBHIOI010000101.1:0-2180 GCF_042195415.1 Bartonella sp. CE47NXGY
CATCTTGTGAATTCATTGCGGGTCGCTCTTAACGCGCTTCATAAATATTTTGACAGAAAAACTAAATGGTAAATGTTGTATGTTGTTTCTTTCGCTATGACGCGAAACGTTTTTCTGTACAATTCGTTGTATTTGTATTACAGTGAATACAAATATGAGGATTGTGTTATGACGATATCTATTCGATTGCCAAGTGATCTCGAAACACGTTTGAATAATTTAGCTGCTAAGACAGGACGTACAAAGTCTTTTTATTTACGCGAGATTATTGAACATGGAATAGAGGAAGCAGAGGATTATTATTTAGCTTCACAAGTAAGAGAGCGCGTTCGAAGGGGAGAGGGTACTTTTTATAGCTCTGAAGAGGTGAGGAAAGAGCTTGGCTTGGACGATTAGGTGTTAGAAAACTGAAGCAAAGTCTGGACAAATATTTTTCACAAAAGCGCATAATCGTATTGGTTTATAACAAATATTCTACCAAATGCTCGTAGGATTTGTTGTAATGAAAATCTTTATTTTCGAAAATTGTCTCCTGCTTTTCGATATGAAATTGTTTGTATTCTTCCTTTATAGCTTTTTTCAGTGCATTCACCTTTTCTTCACCGAAGATAATTTGTAGTTTCTCTCTTGAATTTATTATATTTACGAGCATATCCCAATAGATAAATCTATTATAGCATTTTTTACTTGCTGATTTAATTTGTTCTATTGTTCCTAATTTATAAGTTTTCTCAAATGTTGGAATATTTTCAGAAATGTATAGATTATAATTATCTTTTTCATTTATGAGTTCTTTATCTTTCTCTTTACACTCATTTACCTTCCATTTTACCTCTTCGGTATAACGGTCTTCATCTAAAGAAATATATCCTTCTGTAACAGTTTCAAGAAGACGCTTATAATGAATAAAAATTTCTCTTGCTATTCTATAGTCATCCGAAATGTCATACAACAATGTCAGTAAATATTTTTTTATCCCTACTAGGCATTCATACTTAGGAGGCAAATGCCATGATTTCAGTATTTCTTCTATCTCTTCGTATTCTGTATTTTTAGACATTTCATCCCAGTAGATGTCAAGCGATTTATCATTTTTATAAAACCCATGTAACGCTTGTTTTTCGTACTCGGCTATGATCATATCATCAACCACATATAACCACCAATGCAACAAAAACATTGTAGGTTTATGACATGTTTTTTCTGTAAGGGGATCTACGATTTTTTCAACAACTATCCCGTTTTTTTTCATGAGTCGCATTGTTTTTAGATAGCTTTTCTTAAAAGCTATGTGTTTCTTGAATACATTGATTTTTTCGCAATGCTCAGCAGAAGGTTCTGTTTCCAAAGCTTTCTTATAGAGAAACGGTATTTCTTTATATCCTTGAGTACAGATCTCTTTTATGATGGGATGGTGATGTTCATAATCTTCACCTATCATTATGGGATCTTTTATTCTTAGTATATCCTTTTCCCACTGTTTAATTTCTTTATTCCATTGCCTAATCCATTTTTGCGATATTTTTCGAGTTTTTTTTAAAAGACTTTTATCCCATTTCGTAATTTGTTCTTTGTATATTTCTATTTCTCGATTTTTCTGTTCCTGAAGTAACTCGAATTGTTCTTCATAGTCATTTATTCTTAAATAGCTCCTAAAAGACAGTAAAGTTGCTATTATTAGTAATATGTTCACTGAGAATTCAAAATATAAAAACACATCGATTATTATGATTAATAAAATCGTATTTTCGAATCCTACATTCCAACCTTTCTCTCCTACCTTCGAAATGTGGTAGATCATATTTGCTGCTATTAATATTCCTCCTATGACTATAATTATTTCCATTATTCCCCCCACTTTTTGCTAATCAATAATTTAGTGCTTCCGTATAATTGATTCGTTTAGAGGATACAATTGTGAGTTATTGGGTGCTAAAGATACTAGATTTAGGTGAAAAAAATAAAAAATACACAATATAGTGATTTTTTTTGTTGACAGGATATGAAAAATAGTGTTTTATGGCGTTGCTGTACTAGTCGAATTGCGTCTAGAATTACGGTAAAGGTATAACCTTTCTTATAAGTTTATATGATTGTTCAGAACCCTGCTTTTGCGGGGTTTTTTTATTGTCTTGTTTACAAAAAGAAACACACATGAAAACCACTGAAAAACTTGCAAA
>NZ_JBHIOI010000102.1:0-2148 GCF_042195415.1 Bartonella sp. CE47NXGY
GCTACATTCTGGTCGTAGTCGAGTTTCATATCGCTCAAATAGTTTGCAAAGATATTCATCATCAGATTAAATACAGTGGCTAAGAGTAGAAAGAGGATTATATAATTGATGACTTGGACTATCCATTGCTCGAAAAGGCGATGAGTTGGTTGCCAGAGCAAAGCAATGATGAAGAGTGGTCCCAATCCTACGAGAAGTGTAATAGCGATTTTTGTTAGGAGCACGAGACCACCGCCGATTGCTACTACGAGGCTTGTTGCTAGCAAGATAATGATGCCTAAGAGACTGTAAAGCAGTCCATTGGCTTCGAAGAAGACGGTTTCTTGGAAAAGGCGGCCTGCATATTGAAATCCTCCGCCTGCTGTTTTGTCAAGTAAATTCATTAATTGTGTATCATCGAGTGGATTTGTCATGAGCGCTTTTGATAACTCATAGGGCATTTGTGTTATCAAATTGGCAATTTCATTTTGATAAAGTCCTGTGGTAAGAGCTATTGAAGTAATAATACTTATTCGTAGGAAACGATTTACAAATCCGGAGAGAGGCATATCGATAGCGCCACGAATGATAAGCCATCCATAGATGATGAAAGCGATCGTGATTCCAATTGAAACGAAAGGTGTAATTGTAGCAATTGTTTTTGAGGAAATACCCGTGACATATGTTTGTGTTACCTGGTTAATTTTATCGAAAAGTTGCGTGAAAACTGTAAAGTCCATGGAATTCCTCTTTAACGAATTTTCAATTTTTTATCACCTTGAAATATAGATACATGCTAAACGCTTCATTTGCATTTATACATTACCTAAGTATTTTCATTACGATATCTTAGCTTTGATAAAACCTTTGTGCTTCTCTTAATTGTTCAGAGAGTACTGAACCTTCTACATCGGCTTTTGTTTTCATCGTATGGTAGGCATCCCTTTTTTTTCATGATCAAAAATTTTCATATCAAGTTCGCGTCTTTTCCTTTTGATAAGTGATTGCTCAGCGTCACGTAAATGCGCTACCATTTCCATCTTTATAAATTCATTTTGGATCATGGCTAACGAACCATCGATATGTGCTTGAAGATCTGCAGTATCTTTCAGGTTTTCTTTTTTTTGAACTTCATCTAATAGATCTCTGAGGTATTGAAAACGATTTTCTACGTTTTCAAAAGTTTCTAAACTTACAGCTTTATCTAGTATCGATGCAAATTGTAAACGCTCTGAAATAGTTTTGCCCATTTGATCAAAAGGCCCAGAAACTTTGTTTTCGTCCTCTAATACCTCTTGATATGATTTCCTTGAAAGCTTATCACTCTTATAGAGCGCTTCTGGCTCTTTGAGAAAAAAACTAGAAAAGTCTATTTGCTTTGGGTTTGTTTTCTGACTCTTTGTTATAGCTTGATAGGTTTTTTCTGTTTGCGAAAGTTGTTCTTTTTTCAACTCAAGCTGTTTTTTTAAGAGCTCAATAATTTCCCCTTTTTTTAATAGATTAGTAAGCTCCAGATATTTTGCTGATGGAGCAGATACGAAAGTTGATTTAGGTACCTGAGCTGTGGGAGATATTGGAGGTGTGTTAGATGGCTTAGAGCCACTAGGTTTGGACGGTACGCGATTTCTCATCGTTCCAAAATTAGAAAGGTCAATTTTAATATCGGGTGGAAGTTTACGTGGTGGCTCATAGCCTTTTGGTGGTTTTGGTTTATAATTGTTGCTTGAATCGAGATTTCCTGACCCTATAGTAGGAACTGCAAAACGGCTATGACCTCCTCCTTGCTTAGTAAGAGTGTTACTTCTTGCTAAGTTTGTTGTTCCAAGAAAAGCACTAATCGCTATGATAATAATCAGCTTTTGCATATTTCACACCTTTTAATTTTCACATATTTAGAAAGACTGACCATTACATTATTAACTTCATAAATCAGTTTATGAGATTCCGTTGTCTCCTCGCTTGATTTTGGCAGGGATTGTTTTATTAATTAGGCACACGGTTCCTATCATTGGGCTGTTTTAGCTTTGGTGCTAATGCACAAGCCGATAAAAGGTTTGCAATCAAAATTATAAGAATGATTAACTTCATTTTGATATGACTCTTTTTACTGTTATATACATTCTGATATTTGTTGTCATTATTATAATTTTGACACTAAAGTAAAGTGTA
>NZ_JBHIOI010000103.1:0-2105 GCF_042195415.1 Bartonella sp. CE47NXGY
ACTGAATCTACAGTGTGAATCCCATTTTTATTTTACTTAACAGCTTGCTTTTTGATACGTTTTGTGCAATAAAGAGATGTTCTTTTATATTTCGGTTATTTCTTTTAATCGTTTATTTAGATCGCTAGCTGTTTTGATAATAAAAGCCGTGTCTTAAAGGACGCGGCTTTTTTGCTATAAAGCAGCCCCCCGCCCCGTTATTTACGCTGCTTTATCATCACCACAAATATCTTCAGAAATTTTTTGATTGCCATTAACCACGGCATTGCCATAAATCTTTACATAGATAGGTGGTGCATAGCCATCTGTACGAGGCTTGCTATAAACCGTTGCCTGATCAAAAACATGAGCATTTCCATAAACCTTTACATGCTCAGAAATAGTAGCCCTGTCATAAACCTGCGCATCATCGTAAATCTCAGAAAATCCATAAATACAAGCATTTCCATAAACGCGTGCATTTCCATAAACCCTGCCAGTTACATGCGCATAATCAGAAACTTTTGCATTATCAGAAATATGACCAAGAAAAGAGACCTGAGCATTATCACAAACAACTGCATTGCCAAAAACATTACCATTAACCATTGCGTTATCACAAATTTTTGCATTATCAGAAATTTTTGCATTATGAAAAACCTGAGCATTGTCACAAACAATAGCGTTGCCTGATATTTTTGCACTTTTATAAACACGTGCATTATTACGCACTTGTGCATTTTCAGAAACAACAGAATCCATAGCAACCATGGCGTTATCATAAACCCAGCAATCACCATCATGTGATAAGCTTTTTTCGTTTTCAATAACGCCACCGAGATCACCTGCTTTAACATCTGCAAAATCTCTTAATGCTCTTATACGACGTACAGTTTTTCCCTCAGGAATACGGTGGATTTCATCTGTGAGTTCATATTTTTTGGATACATTTTTAGTGGTCATAGGTAGCTCCCTAATCTAACATTTGAATAAATTTTTGAATGAAATGGTTATAAGGAGGCGCCCCCGCCGCGCCCGCGCCGTTATTTAAGCTGCTTTTACAATAGCATTTGTTAAAACGCGCTTGGCTTCTGTCGTAACCAATTTGTAGTGATCAAGCTCTTTTTGTAGATCATTTACATACGATAAACGCGCAGCAATCATTCCCAAAACTTTACCAATTCCCTCAGGAGCTTTTAAACTTTCATAAGAAAATAAATCATTATCTCTAGAGAATAAATCATGATTTTTTGATTGGCTTTTTAATTCATAAAAAGCTTTAACAAGCGCCTTTTTAAATGCACGCACCGTATTATTATTGCGCATATATGTCATGAGCAAAGTTGCTTGTGATTCATTAAGGATTGCGATTTCTCTTTTTTGACATCCGCCATTTGTTTTAAAGGGTACGATCTCAAATCCAACCCTTCCAAACTCTTCAAAATCTTTAATATTTTTACGTAGCAATCTAATAACAGTAGCATGGCTATTACCCACACCCTCTGCAATTTTTAGAGAATTTGTAACTGCAACGCCATCATCATTGATTGTAACTAGATCTTTCATTGAAAAAACCTTTCTAATAGTTAGTACGTTTTTGATTTAAAAACCCTATAAGGGCATCGGGCGCTCAAAAACACGGCTATTAGTCCGTCGCTATGCTTTTCCCTCGCGAAGGGTATTGTATGGCATAGCTACACCCGATGTAATCAATATATGCTAATAATAGCATAAAAAACAATCAGTATTTTAAAGGCATGGGAAAGGTTGTTACGTAACCCATCCGCTAATAGCTAAGTGTTTTTGAAGCACTTGTGATTCGTTTAACAGAATGACTTTTTAAAGTCAATACGTATTTTTTATTTTTTTCAATTTTTTTCATTTTGATACCTACCTAATTGAATACCAAGTGCTTTCTCTAGCTCGTTGTCTATATCATCATAAGTTTTCACTGCTTTAACTGTACGTTTTTTGATTTCCCTATTCACCTCGTCTATCAACGCTTCGCAACTCAATACGCTTCTTGGCAAATCACCACCGTATATCCAAGCTTTCACTTGCGCCTTGGTACTGTAATCAACATTCTCAGGCATCTCATGATACTGACCACCGTCAAATTCTTCATA
>NZ_JBHIOI010000104.1:0-2067 GCF_042195415.1 Bartonella sp. CE47NXGY
ATAGCTCCTGTCATAGTTATATGGAAGAAATTTGTAAGCGTTATAAATCCTGCTTCCCATAGTGATTGAAAAAAATCGACTATTTTTTGTATGAGGTTTCGAGGTGTCCATCCCAAAAAATTCATTACGATACCAATGAAGAATGAAAGGATAAGCAATTTTAGACTAACGCGGCGTGATTTTCCTCCAAGAAACGCATGAAAAGAATCTAATAATTTTTTTTTTCGCTTCATTTTAATATACTTTCAAAGATCGTGTTTTTTATTGTATTATCATGGTACAGCGATGTTATTATCATAAAGGAAAAACATTTTTTTATTTTTTCTTACTTTTTGAGTTTATCACCTTAGTCTGGTTAACGGTGCTGGTTTTTGAAATATACACATGTTTTATTGCATTTTTTGCGATATTTTCATGGCGCTTCTTTTATTAAATGAAGGGATATCCTTTCGTCTCGAGAATTTGTAGAGAAATTTTATAACGTTTCAGCATTTCTTATCAGAGTGAGAGTTCTAGTATATTGAAGATTTTGTAACGAACTTATTATTGTCGTGTATAGAAATAATATTTCAAGACAGTTTACTTAAAAAAAGACTATCTATTCTAATAAGGGTATGCTTATATAGGTATTATATTTAGATATTTCAACCTTAGTGCATTGAAAAGATCTTTTTTTCTGAAAAAATGTAAGCAATGAATTGAGTGTTGTTAAAGGAGCAAAGATATTAAAAATACGATGTGGAAAAAAGTTTTGTTATGTATGGGTGCGTAAAGGAATATCAGGGGGAGCCCATGCTCCTTTTATTTAGAAATAAAATATAATTTACAAGCTGTTATTTGGCAGAGGATTATGGAAAAATTCAAAATTCCTCTTGTAGGGGGAGGAGGTCATGTCGGTTGATGGGTGAATTTTCCTGTTTTGTTAAAATGTCAAATTGTTAGTAGAGCTCTTTGTTATTAAGGCGCTTAAGCTAACAAAGAAGAGTCTTTTGATGGCATAAAAAGGCGAGAGGAAAGAAGAGACAAGCTTACCCGACAAAAGAGAGAAAGTAGTGGTTTTATAGTCTTCAATCGTAGGCGTTATGACATCATGAATAGGCTCTGTTATGGGGAGCATTCATTGTATGTCAGAGTGTTTGTTGTTGCATGTTTTGGTTTGTCTTGGCTTATAGCCATGGGTAGAAGTCCGTGGTTGGTAAGTGGTGTTGTTTGAAGGTTTTAATAATACTTTGTTTGAGGCGCTTATGGATCATCTAACCTTATTATTAAGCATGTGCTTGTTGTGTGGGAAATTTATATAGTAAACTTTAAAAGGAAAAGTCTATGAACTTGAAGAAAAAAATATTACAAAATAGCAGCTCTCTTGTTTCTGCTTTTATAGCTTTGGCGATGGTTGCACAACAAGTTTCAGCAAAAACACCCGCTGATACCCTTGTGATGGCTTGGAATCTTGATGCAATTAGTACATTTGATCCCGCACAACTTAATGATGTTTATGGAAGTGAAATTGTTCGCAATGTTTGTGATAATTTGGTCAGTACTGCGACAGATGATCCTGCTAAAATGGTTCCCGCTTTAGCAACACATTGGGATGTTTCAGGTGATGATCACAGTACGGTGATTACTTTTCATTTACGTGATGGTTTGAAGTTTAATGATGGTCGATCAGCCAATGCTAATGATCTTCTTTGGAGTATGAAGCGGATTGTCAAATTGAAGATGGGTAATGCGGCAATTTTTAATGAATATGGAATTGCAGAGCAAAATGTTGATGATGCTTTGCAAGCCCCAGATAAGAAAACAGTGGTGATGAAATTTGATAAGCCTTATCCAGCAGAGCTCATTCTTAATAATATTGTTGCAAGTCCGGCAACAGCTTTGCTTGATCGTCAGACAATTATGAAGCATGAAAAAGATGGCGATTTTGGAAATCAGTATTTGAAAAGTCATGCTGCTTGTGTTGGTCCTTATCAGTTAAAAAGTTGGCGCTCTGGAGAAGCTCTTTTGTTGCGTGCAAGCTCTCACTATTGGGGACAAGCGCCTAAACTGAAGCAGATTTTAATTCGC
>NZ_JBHIOI010000105.1:0-2011 GCF_042195415.1 Bartonella sp. CE47NXGY
TCCAAAGCTATTCTAGAGGCTTCTGTTGTGCTCTGTTGGGCTTGCTCCGCTTTCGCTATTGCACTATCTGCTGCACTTTTCGCTTCTAAGGCTATCGCTTTGGCATTACTTGCCTCTTCTTTTGCTTCTTCTGATACGCTCTTCGAAGAAGTCGCTGTTTGATTTGCTTCATTCGCAACTCTCTCTACACTTTCTGCTTTAACCTTTGCTTCTTCTGATAAATTTTTAGCATTAGAGGCTGTTTGACTTGCTTGTTCACTCGTGGATTTCGCTTCAGTCGCAACAGTCTTTAAACTTTCCACTTTAGATTTCGCATCGCTAGCCTCTCTTACAGCTTGCTCTACTTTCTCTGTTGCACTATCTGCTGCACTCTTGGCTTCTTCTGCTATGCTCTTCGCTGTATTCGCAACTGTAACAGCGCTTTCTGATGCTACTTTGGCTTCCTTAGCTACGCTCTCTGCTGTTGCTGTCGCTGTCGCTACCGATTGTTTTACTTCCTCCACTAAACCTTTTGCCTCAACAGCTGTCGTTTTACTTTCATTGGCTAACGTTGCTGCCTGATCTGCTACTTTCTTCGCTTCAGCGGCTTTAGACAGTGCTTCTGAAGCATCTTGTTGCGCTGTTGATGTCTCTAACGCCTGTTTTGCTTCTTGCACCATAGTCTTGGCTTCAGAAGCTGTGATTGTCGCATCATCCGCCTTCTTTTCGGCTCTTGCGGCTTTCTCTTCTGCCGTCTCTGCTGTGCTCTTAGCTTCACTCGACTTCGTTAACGCTTCTAAAGCTTTTTGCCCGATCTCATCACCAGCCTGTTTAGCTGTGGTAGCGGTCGATAATGCCGTTTCTGCAATACCTTTCACTTCTTCAGAAATATTCTTGACATCATTGACTAAGGTAAGCGCTGTAGATGCTTTATCCTTCGCTGCATTCGCTTCTGTAAGCGCATTGGTAGAGGCATTTTGGGCTTCTGTTGCAAGTTGTTTGGCTTCTTCTGAGAGTGTCTTAGATGACTCTGCTATCTGTTTGGATTCTCTTGACTCCGTTAATGCCTTCTCTACTGCCGTTTGTACTTGAGACGCTGTTTTTGTAAGTTCTCTAACAGAAGATGTCGCCCGTTCCGATAAACCTTTTGCTTCTTCGGCAATATCCTTCGCATCAGCGGCTGTCTGTTTGGCTCCATCTGCCTTCATACTTGCTTGTGTCGCTACTGTCTTAACTTCATGACACGTTGCTACCGCTGTTTCGGCTACTTGCGTCGTCTCTGTTGCTGTTTGGGAAGCATCTCTCGCTGTTTGTTCTGCACGTTCAGCAATGGATTTCGATTCATCGGCTAATCTCTTTGCTTCTGTCGAGACATGGACGGCGTTCTCACTTGCCTGCTTGACCTCTACAAAACTTTGCAATGCCGTAGCCAATGAACCTTTCGTACTATTGATTTCCCCTGTAGCTCTATCGACTGCTGCTTTTGTCTCTTCTGCCATGCGCTTCGCTGCATCAGAAGTATTCTTGGCTTCTTCTGCTAAGCCATTGGCTGTATCCGCTGTCTCTTTCGCAAGGCTAGCCGTTGTCGTCGCTGCTTTAGCTTCTTCCTTCGCTTCATGAGACGTCGTAAGCGCTGTTGTCGCTGTTTGAACTGTTTTCGTCACTTCGCTAAGCGCTTGTTCCGAAACCCTCTTCGATTCTTCTGCAACCTGTTGCGCACCATTCGCACGCGACATGGCTTTTTCTGCTTCTTGACGTGCATTAACAACCTGCTCTAACGGCGCAAAGGTTTCATACGAATACAAAGATGCCGTCCCTAAAAGCTTCGGAACAACAACGCTGTCTTGAGAAGTCCCTTCTCTGATTTCCTCTTTCGTTGCAACAGGTATCAAATATTCATGTTCATGATCGGGTATCTTCATCTGCTTTATTCCTTCATTCAGAGGGCTTCATCCAATGAACACTCTTTCAAATCTTCAAACTCTTCTCTTAAGGTCTCTAAGCGCTTCTCTAAATCTTTCAGTGAACCATC
>NZ_JBHIOI010000106.1:0-1988 GCF_042195415.1 Bartonella sp. CE47NXGY
GACGAACTACCATCAGAATTGAATTGTGAAACCTTGAATTCCGGAGCCCTCCATTCGCCACCTTCATAGCTAGCTCCTCCTCCTAAATACATCGCTAGCGTCTGATGCAAGGAATAAAGCTGATTGCCCGTAATCGCCTCTGTCGAACCTTCAGAAATATCGCCATCTAAAACTGACTTCAGTTTGCTCTTACTTCTTTTATCTCCCTTCCCATGAAGCGCTACAAACGCACTGTCTTCATCACTCCACAACAACGCATTCTGCTCAATATTGTCTGAAATCTCATTATGAAGCTTTGTAAATGAATTGCTTACACCAGCAAACGCTTCCGCAATATTAGGGTAGCTATGCTCTTCTGGACTACCATCATCATTAAATGTCGTAACTTTGAAAGTAGGTGCTACCCATTGACCATCTTCATAGTGAGCTCCACCACCAAAATAAGTCGCCAGCGTCTGATTCAAGGAATAAAGCTGAGAACCATTCACTGCTTCCGTCGAGCCTTCAGAAAGTGTTCCAGCTTTCACGCCAGAGAGACTACGTGCATCACCATTCATGTTTGAAATTGTGATTGCACTACCCTCTTTTTCATCACCTATCTTGATTACCTTCGTAGCATCATCCTGCTTAACAAGACTATCTCCTACAACTTTATTAATCTCACTCTGAAGCTCTTTGTGAATATTCGTGAATGAAGCCCCTACACCAGCAAACGCTTTGGCAACATCATCATAACTTTGCTCTTCAACAGCACTGCCATCTTCTTTGACGATCTTAACTTTAAAGCTTGGAGCATTCCATTGACCTTCTTTATATTCAGCGCCACCACCTAAATAAGTTGCAACAGTCTTATTCGTATCAAAAAGCTGAGAACCATTGACCGCATCACTTGAGCTTGCAGAAACCTCTCCATTGGAAAGAAATGTAATCTTACTCTTGCTTTCCTTCTCTCCATGCGTCGCTACAAACGCCTCTGCGTCCTTATTCCACAACAGCGCATCGCCTTGAACTTCCTGAGTAATATTCGTGATGTTTTCAGTAAGTTCATTAAACTTATTCGTTAGGTTGTTATTCACATTCTTGAAATTCGTATCAATACCTTCAATGGCTAAACCAACATCACCATAGGATTTTTCTACTACCTCGCCTTTTGCATCAACACTGGATAATTTATAGGTTGGACCCGTGAAAGTACCATCTTTAAAGCTTGTACCTCCACCTAAGTATTTCGCAATATCCTGAGAAACCTTAGAAATCTGACCGCCATTAACCGCATCATGCGAATTCTCACTAATCTGACCTTCGGCAATATTATGCAAACCTACAGGTGTAGAACCCTTACCTTTACCCAAAGTCACACTCGCATAATTAGTGCTGCTATTATCATCACCTTGTTTATCATAGTGAACAACAGCCGATTCATCAGACTGAAGATTGTTAGAAAGCTCCTTCAGACTTTTATCAAGCTGACCTTTGTTAACTGCTTCATTATCCCTTGTCGCTGTCTTAACACCTGAAAGTATTCTATCTTGGCTTTCCTTATCTGCAATACTGATGCTCGCACCTTCTTTTTCACCACCAAGCTTGATTACTTTTGTCGTGTCATCAAACTTAACAAGACTATCTCTTACAACTTTATTAATCTCATTCTTAAGCTCTTTGTGAATATTCGTGAATGAAGCCCCTACACCAGTAAACGCTTTGGCAACATCATCATAACTTTGCTCTTCAACAGCACTGCCATCTTCTTTGACGATCTTAACTTTGAAGCTTGGAGCACTCCAATGACCTTCTGTATATTCAGCGCCACCGCCAAAGAATTTAGCTATATTCGTAGCTGTTGTTTCAAGATTGTTAGATACACTGCTTATATTTTGATTAGTCGCAAAAAGCTGTGAACCATTGACCGCTTCACTTGAGCTTGCAGAAACCTCTCCATTGGAAAGAAACTTAATTTTACTGTTGCCTTTCTCATCACCCTCTCCATG
>NZ_JBHIOI010000107.1:0-1961 GCF_042195415.1 Bartonella sp. CE47NXGY
GATCTGATGAGAGGTTTACTAGAGAAAAACAGTGAATATTTAGAACTTCAGAAAAACCTCAATATTGAAGTTATCTTTGGTAATCCCCCTTACTCAACAGGTCAAAAAAACGAAAACGATAATGCAAAGAATACTCCCTATCCCATATTAAATAAACGTATCGGTGAAACTTACGCCGCTCAATCTAAAGCAAATCTTAGGCAAGCGCTTTATGATAGTTATATTCGTGCCATTCGCTGGGCTAGTGACCGTATTGCTGATGCTGGAATAATCGGCTTTGTCACAAATGGAAATTTTATCAGTGGATATTCTATGGATGGTTTACGAAAATCTTTAGCCAAAGAATTTAGCAGTATTTATGTGCTTAATTTACGGGGGGATATTCGTAAAAATATGAGGAATAAAAACAACGCTCAAGAAGGAGAAAATATTTTTGGCAATGGTAGTATGACCGGTATTGCTGTGACACTATTTATCAAAAACCCCAATGCTTCTGAAGAGTGTAAAATTTACTATCATGACATTGGAAATTCACTCACAAGAGAAAAAAAGCTTACAATAATAGAGTCTCTTGGGAGCATTGATGGTGTTACACGGAGTAAACAAGGGTGGCAAATAATCACACCAGATAAACATGGGGATTGGCTTGGTCAACGGGATGACAGTTTCAAAGCATTTTTAGCTATAGGTGATAAAGGTGATAAAAAAAGTCATGGTAAAAAACTTTTTGAGATTTATTCTTGTGGTCTAAAAACCAATCGTGATGCTTGGACATACAACTCTAGCCGTGAAGCTTTAGCAAAAAATATGCGTAATATGATTGCCTTCTATAACAGTGAAGTGGAACGTTTTAACAACACCTATCCACATACTGACCATAAAACACGTACAAAGGTTGTAGATAATTTTGTTAATACAGATGAGAAAAAGATAAGTTGGAGCCATAATGTTAAGCAGGAACTGGTAAAAGGAAAAATTTTCGAATTTGAAGAAGCGTGCTTTATTCAAAGCCTTTATCGCCCTTTTATGAAACAGTGGCTCTATTATAATCGCACCTTCAACGATAGAGTTTCCAAAATGCCGTGTGTATTCTCTATGGAACAAATGAATGAAAATAGGGTAATACAAGTTACAGGTATAGGAGCAATGGTGGGCTTTTCTGTCTTAATGACCAGGACTCTACCTAATTTTCATGCAATAGATACTGGTCAATGCTTTCCAAGGTATATTTATGAGGATATTGAATCTTTAAAAAGTAACAATAAAAGTGAGAAACAATCCCTTTTATTTACAAACTCTATAGAAGAAAACAAAACAGCTGATTTACAAAGGTGTGATGCCATTACTGATGAAGGTCTAGACCATTTTAAAGCCGCTTATCCTAATGAAACTATCACGAAAGATGATCTATTCTATTATGTTTACGGTCTTTTACATTCGGAAGATTATTGTGCTCGTTATGCTGATAACCTCTCTAAAGAACTGCCTCGTATCCCTTGTGTAAAGAGTGCTGGTGATTTTTGGAAGTTTGTAACAGCAGGACGTGAACTGGGTCATTTGCATGTGAATTATGAAGATGTAGAGCCTTATCCAGTAACCTTTAAAAAGGGTAATCCAAAACTGACAGAAATCTCTAATCCCGAAAAATTCTATTATGTAACTGAAATGAAATTCGCAAAAATTAAGGATAGTAAAGAAAAGGATAAAACCACTGTTATTTATAATAGCAATATCATCATGACAGATATCCCACTTGACGCTTATGAGTATATCGTCAATGGTAGACCCGCTCTTGAATGGGTTATGGGGCGTCAATGTGTAAAGACTGATAAAAAGAGTGGTATTGTGAATGATGCCAATCGTTATGCTGTTGAAACCATTGGTAACCCTGCTTATCCATTAGAGTTGTTTCAAAGGGTTATTACCGTAAGTTTAAAAACAATGAAGATTGTTAAGAACTT
>NZ_JBHIOI010000108.1:0-1955 GCF_042195415.1 Bartonella sp. CE47NXGY
CAACGCGGCGAACGAGAAACAAACCCCAAGCGCTTTTGGAGCATCAAATCATTAACCTTATAAACAATGCCATCAATATCATAGCTTAAAGAATGACGGCATTCTTCGATATCGTGATAATAGCAAATAATATCTTCTACTGTCTTAAAGACTTTTGTTAATGGATTGATAACAAAGCCATACTCTTTTAGCTTTTTCATCATCTCCATTTGACTTTCTGCCAATATTTCACTCACCTCACCACAAGCATAAGCAAAAAATTGAAGTTTTCTGCTAGCGGTTATCCGTGAATCAAGCTGACGGAGTGAACCAGCCGCCGCATTTCGAGGATTGGCAAAGGTTAACTTGCCCTTCTCTTGTTGGCTGATATTCAGTGCTTGGAAATCTTCCCGCCCCATATAAACTTCACCACGCACCTCAATGATATCAGGAAAATCACCTTGCAAAACTTGTGGGATATCAGCAATTGTTCGGGCATTTGCCGTCACATTTTCACCGACAGTTCCATCCCCACGCGTTGCCGCACGCACAAGCTGCCCCTTTTCGTAGCGTAAAGACAAAGATAAACCATCAATTTTTGGCTCCGCTGTTATTTCCAACACTTGTGTTTCTGGAAGCCGTAAAAAACGACGAATACGCTCAACAAATTCAGTAACATCTTCAGAGCTAAACGCATTATCAAGTGAAAGCATAGGCTGTGCATGAACAGATTTTTCAAATTTTTCAGAAATTGGTGCTCCAATTTTATGTGAAGGAGAATCAATACGTATAAGCTCTGGAAAAAGAGCTTCAATTTCTGCATTACGACGACGTAAAGCATCATATTCTGCATCAGAAATTTCAGGCTGATCATCACGATTATAAAGCACATCATGACGTGCAATCTCTTTTGCCAACCACTCTAATTCACGTTCTGCTTCAACAGCTGTGAGATTTTTATATGCATCTTTGTTCATAAAATCTATTCCAAATTACAAGCACTGCCACAAGGATTTCCACACGCACCCTCATCAAGTGAATCTCAATAAATACAAGCTTTCCAGTATTTTTATCGCTGACTAATTACCTTTATGCTAGAAGCTTTTGAGCCGCTGCACGCGCTTCTTCAGTAATCTGTTCTCCAGCCAACATACGGGCAATTTCTTCTGCACGCTCATGTTCTTTCATTTTATGAATCGCAGTAACAAAGCGTCCTTTATCATGACTCTCAATTTTTGAAATAAGAAAATGACCATGCGCTTTCGATGCAACCTGTGGAGCATGCGTAATAGCAAAAACTTGGACATGTTCTGATAAGCGTTGCAACCGATGCCCAATAGCCGCTGCAACAGCCCCCCCAACGCCTGTGTCAATTTCATCAAAAATCAGCGTCGGTGCTGATCCTCGATCAGATAAAACAACTTTTAATGCCAGCAAAAAACGAGATAATTCACCGCCAGAAGCCACACTAAGCATCGGCCCAGCACGTGTTCCAGGATTTGTTCGCACCCAATATTCAATACGATCACATCCCTCTGCACTCCGCTTTTCCATATCACTTTGCATTTCAACAATAAATTCAGCCCTCTCTAATTTCAATGCCGGCAACTCAGCCATAACACTTTCAGATAAATGCTTTGCTGTCTCCCGACGCTTTATTGTTAAGGCTTGCGCCAATGTATCATAATTTTTCTTTGCCTGCTCTGCCTCATCTTCAAAACATGTCAATATAGTCTGAGCCTCTTCAAAATCAGCGAGTTCTGCGTCCATTTTATCGCGTAACTGAATCAATTCATCCGCAGAAACTTGATATTTACGAGCAAAACCCCGAAGAGAAAAAAGACGCTCTTCTATCCGTTCCAATTCATCAGGTTCAAAATCTAATGCTCGTATTGCCGTCTCAATACCTTCTTGTGCTGTTGCAAGTGCATGCAATGCCTCATCAATAGATTTCACCACTGGTGCAATAAGTTCTT
>NZ_JBHIOI010000109.1:0-1954 GCF_042195415.1 Bartonella sp. CE47NXGY
CAACGCGGCGAACGAGAAACAAACCCCAAGCGCTTTTGGAGCATCAAATCATTAACCTTATAAACAATGCCATCAATGTCATAGCTTAAAGAATAACGGCGTTCTTCTATATCACGATAATAGCAAATAATGTCTTCTACAGTCTTAAAGACTTTTGTTAATGGATTGATGACAAAGCCATACTCTTTTAGCTTTGTCATCATCTCTATTTGACTTTCTGCAAATATTTCACTCACTTCACCACAAGCATAAGCAAAAAATTGAAGCTTTCTGCTAGCGGTTATCCGTGAATCAAGCTGACGAAGAGAACCAGCCGCCGCATTTCGAGGATTGGCGAAGGTTAACTTGCCCTTCTCTTGTTGGCTTATATTAAGAGCTTGGAAATCTTCCCGTCCCATATAAACTTCGCCGCGAACCTCGATTACCTCAGGAAAATCACCTTGCAAAACTTGTGGAATATCAGCAATTGTTCGAGCATTTGCCGTCACATTTTCACCGACAGTTCCATCCCCACGCGTTGCCGCACGCACAAGTCGCCCCTTTTCGTAGCGCAAAGACAAAGATAAACCATCAATTTTTGGCTCCGCTGTTATTTCCAACACTTGTGTTTCTGGAAGCCGTAAAAAACGACGAATACGCTCAACAAATTCAGTAACATCTTCAGAGCTAAACGCATTATCAAGTGAAAGCATAGGCTGTGCATGAACAGATTTTTCAAATTTTTCAGAAATTGGTGCTCCAATTTTATGTGAAGGAGAATCAATACGTATAAGCTCTGGAAAAAGAGCTTCAATTTCTGCATTACGACGACGTAAAGCATCATATTCTGCATCAGAAATTTCAGGCTGATCATCACGATTATAAAGCACATCATGACGTGCAATCTCTTTTGCCAACCACTCTAATTCACGTTCTGCTTCAACAGCTGTGAGATTTTTATATGCATCTTTGTTCATAAAATCTATTCCAAATTACAAGCGCTGCCACAAGGGCCTCTCACGCCTCCTCATCAAGTGAATCTCAATAAATATAAGCTTTCTAGTATTTTTATCGCTGACTAATTACCTTTATGCGAGAAGCTTTTGAGCCGCTGCACGCGCTTCTTCAGTAATCTGTTCTCCTGCCAACATACGAGCAATTTCTTCTGCACGTTCATGCTCTTCCATTTTATGAATAGCAGTAACAAAGCGTCCTTTATCATGACTCTCAATTTTCGAAATAAGAAAATGACCATGCGCTTTCGATGCAACCTGTGGTGCATGCGTAATAGCGAAAACCTGAACGCGTTCTGATAAGCGTTGCAATCGTTGTCCAATAGCCGCTGCAACAGCCCCCCCAACGCCTGTATCAATTTCATCAAAGATCAGCGTCGGTGCTGATCCTCGATCAGACAAAACAACTTTTAATGCCAACAAAAAACGAGACAATTCACCGCCAGAAGCCACACTAAGCATCGGTCCAGCTCGTGTTCCAGGATTTGTTCGCACCCAATATTCAATACGATCACATCCCTCTGCACTCCGCCTTTCCACATCACTTTGCATTTCAACAATAAACTCGGCCCTCTCTAATTTCAATGCCGGCAACTCAGCCATAACACTTTCAGATAAATGCTTTGCTATCTCCCGACGCTTTATTGTTAAGGCTTGCGCCAATGTATCATAATTTTTCTTTGCCTGCTTTGCCTCATCTTCAAAACGTGTCAATATGGTCTGAGCCTCTTCAAAATCAGCCAGTTCAGCATCCATTTTATCGCGTAACTGAACCAATTCATCCGCAGAAACTTGATATTTACGAGCAAAACCCCGAAGAGCAAAAAGACGTTCTTCTATCCGTTCCAATTCATCAGGTTCAAAGTCCAATGCTCGTATTGCCACCTCAATACCTTCTTGTGCTGTTGCAAGTGCATGCAATGCCTCATCAATAGATTTCACCACTGGTGCAATAAGTTCTT
>NZ_JBHIOI010000110.1:0-1953 GCF_042195415.1 Bartonella sp. CE47NXGY
GACTAGATGCCGTGTTTTTGAGCACCCGGCACTCTCTATTGAGTGTCAATCAAAAACTTTAACATCTAGGAGTTCATAATGAACACACTTATAGAAATTAAAGAAAGCACTACTAATAATGCTACCACTCAGACTATGTCTAGCCGTGAGATTGCAGAATTGTGTGGTAAACAACATAAACATGTTATACGTGACATTAAGCAAATGCTTGAAGAACTTAACGCCCCCAAATTTGGGGTGGTTAATTTTAGCGAGCCCAAATTTGGGCTGGCTAAATTTTTAAGCAATTATATTGATGAACAAGGGAAAAGCCGCCCTTGTTATAACTTACCTAAGCGTGAATGTTTAATTCTTGTTTCTGGTTATAACACTACATTACGAGCAAAGATTATTGACCGTTGGCAAGAGTTGGAAAAGCAGGTAGCTGTTCCACAGATAGACTACTCAAGTCCTCAAGCAATGATTGGCTTTTTGACACATCTACAAAACCAAATTGAGCAAAAGGATAACACCATTGCAGAATTAGCACCAAAAGCAAAAGCTTTGGAAGGTTTAAAACGCTCTGATGGGGCTATGTGTGGCATCTTATTGTTTTTTATTCACGAGTGGTTGTTCAAGGAGCTTTTTGAGATCTTCTGAATTCATTGCCAGTAGGTGATTTAATGTAACGGTAGTGCGGACAGAATTTTCTAAACGAGCAAGAATTTCACCCGTAAGGCTACGATGATTTGCTTCAGCAAGCTCTTCCAATTGATTTTTCAGTTCAATTGGAATGAGAAATTTAAATTGCACACGATCTTTTTTTGTCATGCACCTAAAATATACCTAAAATACACTTGACACAAGGTACCTTTATGGTACTAAATATGTGCATATGGAGGTAAAATGAAAACGATCCAATATAAAATAAATATGCCACATACATTAAAGGAGTGGTTGTTTAATCGGGCGACTGAGAATGATCGCTCTCTTTCATCTGAAATAATTAACATTCTCAAAAAAGAAAAAGCGCTAGAGCATAAGTCCGCAAAAACTCTCTCTAACGCTTTACATCTAACTAACCCGAAAGAGGTCAATTACAATGAATAATAGCACATACTTACCTATCAATAAAGACAAATTAATAAAATTACGAGAAGTCGAAAACGAGCCTCGTGTTCGCGATGTGGACTTAGCAGAAAAATTAGGGTTTGTTCGTACACGTGACGTTAGAAAATTAATTACAAGAAATATGCAAGAAATAGAACGGTTTGGGAGGTGCGCCACTGTGGCGCACGTAATAAAGGGCAATAACGTAACAGAATATTGGCTTAACGAAGAGCAAGCGTTATTGATTGCGACATTATCGAATACAGAAAAATCTTCTCAAGTCCGTTATATGCTTATTAAGTTATTTGTTGCATGGCGTAGGGGCGAGATAAAGCAATCCTATGTTCAATCGATCGACTACTCCAGTCCAACAGTAATGCTTGGTGTCTTAACGCATTTAAAAGATGAAAATGAGCGGAAAGACAATATCATTGCTAAATTAGAACCAAAGGCAAAAGCACTTGATGGTTTAAAGCGTTCTGATGGTTTGTTCGGTCTTATTGAAGCAGCAAAGATGTTAGAGGTACGACCTAAGGATTTGACCGATTATTTGCGTAAACATGATTGGGTGTATCGACGTGCTCCAGGGGCGCCTCTGTTACCTTATCAGGACAAGATCAAGAAAGGATTTATGGATTGTCCTGCTATCACCATTCAAAGACCGGATGGTACAGAAAAGGTGCTCCCTTCAACGAAAATCACATCGAGAGGATTGGCATGTTTGAGAGAACAAATCCATGGAGGTGTACAATGAAGATAGATACCAACTTCTTATGCGATTTATGGGTAGCATTATCTCAATTTTCTAATGATGAAAATGTGAGCGACAAAGATTGTAGTGCTCTGGTTCAAACTATGAATGCA
>NZ_JBHIOI010000111.1:0-1845 GCF_042195415.1 Bartonella sp. CE47NXGY
GGCTCCCTTGCGGCAATAGAGATAGGGCTTGAATGGCTAGGGATTTCGGCACGCTTTCAACCCGCCTGGACGGGGCGAGCATGGTGGAATTCCTTTCAACTTGATTTTGATCAGTTGCCTGAACGAACACAGCTTGAAGCCATTGAAGCGATTACCGACCTTTCCAAAAGTTTGCGCTCTGATTTTCGCCGTGGGACCTATGGTTATGATGTGCAAGCCTTGGAAGGCAATATGTCACGCCTTGATGACAGCATGTTGGAGTATGAAAGCGGTGTTCACTTAACAGCTGGGGACACTTTGTTTTCCTTTGGGCGCACAACAGAGATCAATCACACGCTCACAAGAGAAGAAGGCAGGCTTATTGGTAATTGGATAGATGATGGGGATGAAGAGTTAAGCTGGGAACAAATCGATTATCCATGGGACATGGCAAATTTTCCGTGGTGTTCGGTCAAAAAACATGAACGCGATATACTCATGGCAGAGTGGTTTAGCAACCGCACGCTTTATTTGGCTTTAAGAGACGAAAACAATACTCTGATTGGGTATCGCCGATGCAACATTGTCCAGCCTGTAGAGCAGGTTTTAGAGGGTGTTTACAACCATTGTGGCAACAGATTTAACCCTTCTACAACAGGCACTCTGTTGTTTCTTGCAGCCCGCACAGATTTTGAAGATGTTGAGGACAAACAAGCCGCCTCTGTTTCCCTTCTCGTTCATGGCTGTCTTGCACAACAAACCCCTCTTGGCAAACTTTGGTTAGGGGCTGATGAGCTAAATGGCGGTGTAGAGATACTCAAAACGCCTATCAATATTCCTTTGCGTGCCGATGTTCGCGAACAATTCAAGATTTTATTGAGGTTTTAATATGAAGCATGAAAGTGGTTTACCCTTTGCAATTGACAGATCTCGCGGCAAAGAGGAACAACAAAGCGTGGTGTTTTATGGCACGCGTCCCTTTATTCAAAGTGGTGAACTCAATGAGGTTCAAACCATTATAAGGGGGCGGCATGACCGCTTGGGGCGCCTTGTTGCAAAAGAAGGAGACCGCGTTGAACGGGCTGATGCTTTTGTCAACAAAGACACAAGGACCGTCACTTTAACGGATGGCAAGATTTATATTGCCGGTGATATTTTTCCCGTTGCACCAGCTGTACTCAACAATGTTGCCATGATTGGGCGCTTGGAAATTGGTGTGAAGCTGCAAAAAAAATGGATAACACACGAAGATGATCCAGAGCTCTTGGGGCAAGTCCCTGGTACCTTAGCAGAAGGAGAGCCCGGAGCGGCACGCGAAACAGCAAAGCTTGTTTGGGCACTAAAAGAGGATGCGCAGAATGGCACTTTCTTTCCCGTTTATATCTTGCAAGATGGTGTTCTGATTGATCAAAAATCCCCATCACTGCTTGAACCTGCCATGCAAGCCATTGCGACGTACGACCGCGCCCATGGGCATTATATCGTGAGTGGCTGCCGTGTGAGTGCATTGGGAGCCAATAACGGTTGCCAAGTGTTTAGTATTCAAGAAGGAGAAGCCAATATCAATGGCTTTAAACGCAAACGCTTAGCGGCTTTGCGCCATGAAGAGCCAGAGGATTTTTCGACAAGCGTTGTTCCAAGCGAAACGCATATTTTTGCGCCTCCAAAAGGGAAAACAAGTTTCACCTTTAAACCCTATTATTTTCCTATTGCCGATATTCAATCTCTTTTGTTGACAAAAGAAAAGACCGTTACCGTCACCCGTGGTGCCGTTGCTGCTGGGCGTGACGGTGTTCCTGATAAAAGCATCACCGCGTTTATCAAAATCGTTCAAGGAAGCAAGGAATTTAAAGAAGGCACAGATTT
>NZ_JBHIOI010000112.1:0-1819 GCF_042195415.1 Bartonella sp. CE47NXGY
TATTTATCGGATACGAGTGGTGTGATTGAAAGCACTTTTACGGTTGATGCTGAACACCAGACGACGTTGATAAGACTTCAAAGCCAATCGCAATTTTTAGAGTATAAGAATGGGATATCAATTTATTTTAAAGCGAAGGGCAAGAATGTTGGGGAAACCGCAATTGCCTTGAATGATTTGGCGGCTAAACCTGTTTACAAGGCGACGGAATTAGGTCTCCGTGTTTTATCGGGAGGCGAGCTTCAAAGGGGGTGCATTTATAGCTTGGTTTATAGGGATCATGCTTGGCAAGTTTTAAATCCTACGCCTCTCTCTTTATCGCAAGAGCCGGTTATCCCTGTTTATCCACCAGGGACGATAGGGATTTTTGGGATGCAAGTTTTGCCAGATGGCTGGTTACCATGTGATGGGAAGGCTTATTTGCGTAGTGATTATCCTGCTCTTTATGAAGCGATAGGGATCAGGTGGGGAGGCGCTGATAGTTGGACGAAGTTTAATGTTCCCGATTTGCGTGGTGTTTTTTTACGAGGTGTTGATGATGACCGCGAGATAGACCGCTTTCGTTATCTTGGCACTTTACAAAATGACGCAATGAGAAAGCATGACCATGGGGGTCAATCCTTTACGATTTTGAATGATGAAAATCAGGAAGAGAGTTGGCATGGTGATATGACGATCATCTGGGGATATGTGTTGAATGACCAGCAAAGATTGAAGCTTGCTGAACGTTTGGGCGTGAGAGCAGAGGATATACGCGTGCACCATAAGCTCGCCTTTCCCCATTCCCACCTTCACATGCGTGATGTTGCATTGGCAAGTTCAGGTATAAGTGAGACGCGCCCGATTAATATGAGTGTTGTGTTTGGAATCAAGACGTGAGGTTTAGATGTCCACGATTTATGATTGGTCTTTAACAGCATCTGAGAATGGTGGTGCTGATGCTTTAATTAATTGGTCAGAGGGACAGCACCCTAACACGGTTAATAATAGCGCTCGTTTTATGATGCAACGGGTAAGTGAGTATTTATCGGATACGGGGGGTGTGCTTGAAGGGATTGTGACGGTTGATAATAACCAAAAGACGAGCGTGATAAGGCTTCTAAGCCAATCGGCATTTTTAGAGTATAAGAATGGCATATCGGTTTGTTTTAAAGCGAAGGGCAAGAATGTTGGGGCGACAACAATTGCTTTAAATAATTTAGCCGGTAAGCCCGTTTATAAGGCGACAGAAACCGGTTTATTAGCCTTATCGGGAGGAGAGATACAAGATGGCTGTCTTTATACGCTTGTGTATGATGAAGAGCTTACGGGTTGGCAAGTTCTCAACCCGACAAGGGGCAAAGTTTCTTCCTTAAAACGTTTACCTTCCGGTCTGATAGGACCGTTTGCAATGGAGCGCTTGCCGGATGGTTGGTTGCCATGTGATGGAAGTGCTTATTCACGGTATGTTTATTGGGATTTATTTTCTGCGATAGGAACGACGTGGGGAGAAGGAGATGGCGCCACGACGTTTAATGTTCCCGATTTTCGGGGGCTATTTTTACGGGGACTTGATAATGAACGCAATTTAGACCCTTGGCGTTCTTTTGCAAGTATACAACCCTGTTCTTTAAAAGCGCATGAGCATTTTATAGGTCCAGCGTCATCAGAAGGTCTTTCTTCTCGAAAAAAACGGGATGTTTCTTCTTCTGAAGCGCCCGTGACAAGGCGAAAGAGAGCTATAGACGAAGAGTGTGTAGGTTTGAGTGGGGATGCTTTGGACAAGTGTAATCAAGAATTTGACCAAATAGCAGGAAGTCCACAGGTAGAGACTCCCTTT
>NZ_JBHIOI010000113.1:0-1808 GCF_042195415.1 Bartonella sp. CE47NXGY
GGGTGAGGGCCCCCGCATGGTCCGGGATGTGTTCCGCCTGGCAGGTGCATTCTCCTTGGCCCTCATCAGTAAATAGAGATGTAGAGGAGTAATCATACAACATCTACAAAGTGTCAATATCAAGCGGCAGCTTCAAAGCCGAAGTGGTGGTTTGGTGTGAAGTGATATAATAGTTGGCGGATGAGACAGATAAGGAGGAAAGTGGATCCAATGATGACGTGGAGTCCATGGAAACCCGTAGCGATAAAGAATGTTGAGCCATAAATACCGTCGGAAATGGTGAAGGGTGCTTCAAAGTACTCTGAAATTTGTAGTAAGGTGAAATAGATGCCTAGTAGAATTGTGATGAGTAGAGCCTGGGTTGTTTGTTTTCGATTGTTGTTTATAAGGCTGTGGTGAGTTCAGGTAATTGTTACTCCTGATGCTAATAATACAGAGGTATTTAGAAGGGGTACTTCTAAGGGATTTAATGGGGTAATACCTGTTGGTGGCCAGTGGCCCCCTAAATAAGGGGTTGGGGCTAGGCTTGAGTGGTAGAATGCTCAGAAGAACCCGGTAAAGAAGAAGACTTCTGAGATAATGAATAGGACTATGCCATATCGAAGGTTTTTTTGAACGGGTGTCGTGTGATGTCCTTGATAAGTGCTTTCTCGTACGATATCGCGTCATCATTGGTGAAGGGTTAGTGTTGTGGTTAGTAGACCTAGTGTTAATAGAGTGGTGGAATAGAAGTGAAATCATATGGCTAAGCCGGATGTTGTTAGAAGGGCTGATAGAGCCCCTGCTAGTGGTCAGGGGCTGGGTTTGACTATGTGGTAAGCATGGGATTGGTGGGCCATTAGGTGTTGTTGTGTAAATAAAGGCTAACTAGAAGTGTGAAAACGTAGGCTTGGATTAGAGCAACTGCGATTTCTAGGATGGTGAGTAGTGTCAGGAGTGTGAAGATCAGTGAAGTAGCGGGGGGGCTGATAGTTAGTAGTGTTAGTGTTGCGTTTCCAACTAGGTGTATTAGCAGGTGACCAGCCGTAATGTTAGCAGTTAAGCGTACGGCTAGGGCTACTGGTTGGATGACCAGGCTAATGGTTTCGATTATTACTAGTATGGGGATGAGTAATGTTGGTGTGCCTTGTGGTAGGAGGTGAGCTAGGGAGCTTTTGGTTTTAAAGCGAAGGCCTGTGATTACTGTGGCAGCTCATAAGGGGATTGCTATAGCGAGGTTTATGGATAGTTGGGTGGTGGGTGTAAATGAATGGGGTAGGAGTCCCAGAAGGTTAGTTGTGGTAATAAAGGTAATTAGGGATATTAGTATTAGAGATCAGGTTCGCCCCTTAGCATTATGGGTTATTATTATTTGTTTTAGAGTGAATAGTACTAGGTTGCGTTGGATAGTGATTAGTCGGTTGTTAATGAGATGTTTGGACGTTGGGATTAATAATATGGGAAATATAATGATGGGGATTGTGGCAGGTTGATTTAGGATTATTGGAGTTGCGAATAGGGTAAACAGATTTTCGTTCATTTTAGTTGTCAGTAGCTATTGGGGGCTTGCTTATGAGAGTTTTTTTGTCGGGGGGGGTTGATGGTAGTGTATGTTTAGCAGTTTTAATTGTGTAATAAGATATAGTGTAGGGAGTGTTGTTGTGATAGTGATAAATCACTGCAGCATTGCCAAATATGTATGTTTTTAAAAGTTGACATTGATAATACAATTATAAACATTAAGGTCTTAGTGTTCAAGGTTAAATAAATATTCCTTTACAAATGTTTGAATTTTTATTTAATTTACAGCAGAGAACCAGGTGCAATCA
>NZ_JBHIOI010000114.1:0-1800 GCF_042195415.1 Bartonella sp. CE47NXGY
AAGAAAAAGAAAATAATATTGCGGCTCTTTGCTCTCTATGTATTTGGGGGCAACACGCGCTCCCCATGATACTTTTGGTCAGTTTAAGAATATTGCGATCGTTCTTTTTTAAAAACGTAAGGTATATTTTTATTTTAGGATAGGAGAGGTACTTTAGTGCACTGGTTGTTAGAGAAGTGCATATCCTTTTCTCCGAGGATTTTATGATATTTTTGCTGCTTGTTTCATGTAAGAAAATATTTTGTTGGCTTCAAAAGAGCCGCAGAAATGAGAAAAGCTTTGCGATATGAGAGATTTATTTAACAGGAACGATGATAAATTATTCTTATAAATTAAAATATTATATGCGATACTTCTTGTAAGTTTATCATTTTGCCTAATTTATGCAATAAATTGATTGGGTAAGATAAACTTGTTGAATTGTTAGAGAAAAATTTCTTGAGTAATTTCTTTAGAATTAAGAGAGAGAGCTTGTGGAATAAAACTATACTTGATTTATCAAGTTTTCTTTCTTAAGAGGAATACACAAGTGACGTTAAAAGGGTAGTGGCATTGTGGAACAGTGATGCTATGCGGGGTGACGATCCAGCTCATAAATAAAGATAAGAGCACAAGAATGTGAGATAAAAATGGAATCTGAAACAGTCCCTTTAGATAAAACAGTCCCTTTAGATAATATGTCTGCTGTATTGACAGTGCATGATTTTTCTCCTCTTTCTATGTTTATGGCTGCTGATTGGGTGGTGAAAGCCGTTATCATTATTTTGTTACTTGCTTCACTTATGTCTTGGACAATTGCTTTTGTGAAAATTGTTGAGATCACTTTGGTAAAACGAAGAGTACGTCATGAACTTCAATTGGTTCTAAATGCTCAGACTCTTACGCGTTTGGCAGCTAGCTTGAAAGAAAGCAAAGGAGCTGGTGTGTTTTTTCTCAAAGAAGTCCTTAAAGAGGTGTATCTTTCTGCACAACAGGTTCATTTTTCTGCTCCTGAAGGGATAAACGAAAGCTCTGGTGAAAAAACCAGTACAGAGGAAAGGGCACAAACGATTGAAGATATTCTCTTTTATGAGGAGAGCAATCAATATGAAGATGTTTCCCGCGATGTTCGCGATGCTAGGGTTCGTGATGTTCATGAAGGTTTAAAAGAAAGGGTTCATTCACTTTTGTCACGCTGCTTGCTGGCTGCTACACGCCGTGTTGCATGTGGAAGTGCTGTTCTTGCAACTATTGGCGCAATTGCTCCTTTTGTTGGTCTTTTTGCAACTGTTTGGGGAATTATGAATTCTTTTATTGGGATTGCTCAGTCTCAAACAACGCGACTTGATGTGGTGGCGCCTGGAATTGCTGAAGCCTTATTCGCAACGGCTGTTGGGCTTTTTGTGGCTATTCCCGCCGTTGTTATGTATAATAGCCTTATGCGTGCTTTGAGTGGTTATCGTAGTGATTTAGGTGATATCGCTGCTGCTCTTGAAAGGCTCTTGAGCCGTGAACTTGATAGACAAAGACAACAGAAAAGTCATAAAAAATGAAAGCAAGCCTTAATAATGATTGGGATATAGACGAGAGTGGGTTGCAAAGCGAAATCAATGTGACCCCTTTTATTGATGTTGTATTGGTGTTGCTTATTGTTTTTATGGTTGCTGCGCCTTTGGCAACATCTGCCATTTCCGTTCAGCTTCCTTCTATAACTCAAGCACCTTCAGTGGTTCAGTCTGATGAACCTCTTTATGTTACGTTGCAAAAAGATCGTTCTCTTTACATTGGTGATCATCTTGTAGAACAAGCAGCTTTGAGAGA
>NZ_JBHIOI010000115.1:0-1777 GCF_042195415.1 Bartonella sp. CE47NXGY
TGTGCATTGCCAAAAATCCAACAGTCTCTCTTATGGCTTAAGTTGCTCTCTTTTTCTATAAAACCGCCGAGGTCACCTTTTTTGACATATCCAAAGTCTCTTAAGGCTCTAATTCGGTGAAGAGTTCTTCCATCAAACACAATTTTTTCATCAGTAAATTCGTATTTTTTCATCTGGTTTGTTACCTAGTTGAGATTCTTTTATCGCCATCAATCCAGTCGTCCCAACATACACATGCTTCACCGTAAATTTTTGCATGACCGTAAACATGCGCATCACCGTAAACTTCTGCATTGCCGTAAACACGCGCCCTATCATAAATGTATGCCTTTTCGTAAACTTGTGCATTGCCATAAACTTCTGCATTATCAAAAACGTGCGGTTCACCGCAAATATATGCATCACCGTAAACTTCTGCATCACCGTAAATGCATGGTTCATCGCAAACTTCTGCTTTGCCATAAATACGAGAATTGTTGTAAACATGTGCATAACCGTAAACTTGTGCATTTTCGTAAACCTTAGCATCACCAAAAACCTTGGCATAACCATAGACTTTTGCATAATCCCCAATCCAGCAATTACCATGATGCGATAGGTTGTCTTCTTTTTGTATATAGCCACCTAAATCACCTTTCTCGACGTTTCCAAAGTCTCGTAATGCGCGAATGCGGTGGAGAGTTTTGCCCCCAACTTCGATTGTTTCATCAGTAAGTTCATATTTCTTTTCCATAATGATAGCCTCTTAATGCATGCTTTGTCTTTTAAGCTCTTGAGACAGCACCCCCATGCCTTTTGTTGTGATTTTTGCTGAAGGAATGACTTTTTCAGTTCCATTTTCGGTTTGAATAGTGAGGGTTGAGCAATCCATTAGTCCTTTTTGGATTTTATCCTGATAAGGCAATAAGCGATCCCCGAAAGTGCGTCGATACACCCATCCTTTTTTCTGTAGGAAGAGAATGAATTGTTTTGGTTGCATTTCGAGCACTTTAGCGGCTTCAGTAAGACTGAAGAGCCCATCAGAGCGTTGCAAGCTTTCCAGAGCCATTGCTTTTGGTTTTAAATCTTCAATGATGATGTCTTTACGCTCATTTTCATTTTTTAGATGAGTTAATACACCTAACATTACTTGTGGACTTGAGTAATCGATTTGTGGTGTAACAACTTGCTTTGCACGCCGCTCGCATTCGATAAAGTATTCTCTTGCTTGCTTTCCTTTTTTATTACGCTCGACCATGGCAAGCTCTTTCGCCATGTCTAAGGTAAGATAGTATTCTACTGCTATGGCATTGTTCGCTTCCATTTTTTTGTGGAAGCGAATAAAGTCCCTTCCATCAAGGAAAGCATAGGTCATAATACGTTTTTTTATCCAAGTAGAAAAATCTTGTTTACTCTCCAAAAAGACATGTAATTCACGTGCATTTACTGTCTGAACGCTTTCTTCGTTAATGGTGTTATTTGTAATAGCGATAGGATTATTCATAATTTTACTCCATCCGATAATTTAATAAGAGGAAAGAGGGGGGCGCTTTTAAAAACGCCCTCTGTAGTATGTATAATGTGGGTAGTTTGGAATGACATCCGAAAGAGTTAAACGGTGCTGCTGTTCATAAGTACCGTATGTTTCATCTTCATATCGCTGCTGTTCGATTTCTTCTAAAAAAAAACCGTATGCTGTGCTGTGTAGAATAAAATCGTGAGGTATTTTGCCATCAAAACACTTTTGTTCACGTAGTTTGAGATAAAACTCAGCAATATCTTCAGAGATATCTTCGCA
>NZ_JBHIOI010000116.1:0-1774 GCF_042195415.1 Bartonella sp. CE47NXGY
AAAAAACGGGCGCAAATGTATGCTGATTTACAACGTGATTTTATGCAGAAAGGGCCTTATGCTTTTATCTATCAGACATATGTTTCTGTAGCGATGACACCTGATGTCAAAAAATGGGTTTGGAATAGTGCACCACGTATTTTTTATAGTGCAATTGAAAAATAAAAAGGTATCAGGTTTATAAAATATAAAAAAACATGGTCATGATATATTTGATGTATTGCAAAGCTCTTTAATACTTTGCAATACGTTGAATTCTATCGGGAATGGATTACCATGTTGTGTAGAGAATTTTGTTTCAAAACATTCTATTGGGAAGAGAGGTTATTTATTTCGATAAATTCTACGTATATAGATATTAATATTTGATATTTCAATTTATATGTATAAAAAGTAATAAATTTGTTTGTTGCAAAAGACAGGTGTAACGAATAAAGCAAAATTTAGTGTTTCTGAAAAAATGGGGACTTTATAAAATGTTTTGGTGAGAAAAACTGTTGTATGCGGGTACGTGGGGAAACATCAAGCTACTCTTCTCATACCTCAGGTTACATTCCTTATGACTTAAAATATGATAATCTATAGGTTCGAAGCTGTTATTTGATACGGAGTTATAATAAAGTTCGAATTTTCTTCTGAAGAAGGGTGAAAATGGTTACGAAAAAATTTATTCAGGATCATCAAAATATCAAATTGTTTTGAGGCTTTTGAAGCAATTAGAGTAGCGCTTTGATGATACTTTTTAGAAAATCGCAAGAAGAAACTTGAAAAAGAAATCTTTTTAATGAAGCAAGGAAGGATTTTGGTCTGATATGCTCTGAATTATAAGTGCCGTGATGTCGTGTGCTATCGTGCGTGATAGCTTCATTTTAATCAGATCGTTTTGCGTTGCATATGTTCGTTTGTTCTATACGTATTTGGGAGGGAAGGAGCTTTTGAAAAGTGGCTGCTGCTTTTAGAGATTTTGATATTTTACCTCTAGGAGGCGTGTTTTCTAAGCATGATCTTATCATTTTTGCATGTTGTCACATGAGAAGTTATACAATAACCTTAAATCTTAAAAGGAAAATTCTATGAACGGGAAAAGAAAAATATTGAAAAAGGGCAGTTCTTTTGTTTCTGCTGTTCTTGCAATGGGGATGTTTGTGCAACAAGTTTCAGCGAAAACACCTGCCGATACGCTTGTGATGGCTTGGAATCTTGATACAATAAGTACATTTGATCCCGCACAAATCAATGACCGTTATGGTAATGAAGTTCTTGTTAATGTTTGTGATAATTTAGTCGTTTCTGCTACAGATGATGCTGCTAAAATGGTTCCTTCTTTAGCGAAGAGTTGGGATGTTTCAAGTGATGATCAGAGTACGGTGATTACTTTTCACTTGCGTGATGGTTTAAAGTTCAATGATGGTCGTCCTGCGAATGCTAATGATCTTATTTGGAGCATGAAGCGGGTTGTTCAATTGAAGATGGCTACTGCGGCGACATTTAATGAATATGGGATTACAGAACAAAACGTTGATGAGGCTTTTCAAGCACCGGACGACAAAACGGTTGTGATGAAATTTGATAAACCTTATCCAGCAGAGCTCATTCTTAGCCATTTTGCCACTAGTCGTACTCTTGCTTTGCTTGATCGTGAAACACTCATGAAACACGAAAAAAATGGTGATATGGGAAACCGGTATTTGGCAAGCCATTCTGCTTGTGTTGGTCCTTATCAGCTAGAGAGTTGGCGCCCTGGAGAAGGAATTTTGTTGCGTGCAAGCTCCAA
>NZ_JBHIOI010000117.1:0-1755 GCF_042195415.1 Bartonella sp. CE47NXGY
AGGGCTTTGGTTTGATCCCCAAACCTACCGCTATCGCTGTTCTTTTGAACAATCATTCCCTCGACGTTATCTGTAATACCCCATAAACCCCACTCTCTTTAAAAACGCCTCCGCTTTCACACGCACACGCCCTGCTCCCATAGAAACAACAGGAAGGATCAATCCACAAATGACGAAAAACACCCAATCCTTCGCGAACCAAAGCCCGCTCAACCCTAGTTTCTCTGCTCCCAAAGGCAAACAAAAAAAGATCGCTCCAACAACAGCGCAAAACACCACCCCCTTCAATAACCACAAACAATGCGTCACCACCCCATCTCGCCACCCCCTCATATGCAAAATCAAAAACCACTCCAACAGTGCAGCAAACACGATCCCCATCAAGGACAGGAGTCCCCAAGGTATGTCCATATTCTCCATCCCCACAAGAGCTAAAAAAAGGACGACTCCTAAAACGCCGTAAAACAGTACTTCCTTCAAAAGGAGGAAAACACCAAAAATACAATAAAACGCCGCCCGCCACCACGGAATATCGAAGCGCTTGGAAAGCTTATAAGTACCAATAACGACAACAATAAAAAGGTAGGAAAACACCAACAACAGCAAAAAAAACAAATCGTTCGACATCACATACCCCTCACAGCAAGCCCATTAAAGATCACACCCATAAGACAAAAAAACACCCCCTACTTTAAGAACCAAGCCCCTAAAACACGTGCACGCCTTACACCCTGATAAATCAAAGGAAAAAGAAATCCAACAATAAAGGGCAACACCCTCTCATTCGAGAACCAAAGCCAGCTCAACCCTAGATTCTCTGCTCCCAGACGGGTAAAACAAAGAATTGGTGCCAAAATGCAGGAAAACAGCACAAAATTCAAAGCACGCAACGACCTCTGTAGCACCGTATCACTTTGCTCGCGTATAAAGAACCCCAAGAGCACTTTTAACAATAAAGACAAGATCAATCCCTTTAAGAATACCGCCCTTATGCTATCCATATCTCTGACGCCCACAGCAGCAAACCACAGGATAAAGCCCATCATGCAACAAAACATAACCGCCTTTAAGAACACTTGCCAAGCAACAGGCATACTCTTGACGCCCAGATGCACCAAACCAAGGACAGTTGCAAAAATGCAAGAAAACACCGCCCCCTTCAAGAGCAGCTCCCCGTCAACAGCGCGCCTGCCCACGCCCACATAAACAAAACCAAGGTAGGTGGCAAGGGCGCCATAAAGCACCACCCATCTCCAAAACATCCACCCTGTAACAGAGCGACGCTTTGCTCCCTTATAAATAAAAATCAAGGCAACAGCAAAAAAGCAGAAAAACCAAGGCAACAGCAAAAACATCACATTGTTCGACATCAAATACCCCTCACAGAAAGAACATCAAAGATCACGCCGGTGGAAAAGAAAAATGCTCATTTTTTTAAGCCCCCCAACAGTACACGCACACACCATACCCCTCTCCAGAGCAAAAAAGGAACAAGTCCAATAGTGCCCAGCCCCCCATCGTTCAAGAACCAATGCGTGCTCCAGCCCATATGCTTGGCGCCCACATGCGCCAATCCAACAACAGCTCCAACAACGCCACTAAACGCCAGCCCCTTCAAAAACATGTCCCATGCAACCACCATACACCCCGCACCCTCATAAGCAAAACCAAGGAACAACCAAAAATGCAGCAAAAGATCAATCCTTTGCAAAGAATGAAAGCCTAAACCCAAGACGCTTTGCCCCTAGACAAATA
>NZ_JBHIOI010000118.1:0-1730 GCF_042195415.1 Bartonella sp. CE47NXGY
AGAAAGACTTAGCCCATCTTTCTTCACACCTAGAGGTCATGTTCTTTAAAATCAAGCAGCCCACGATAGTTTTTTATGCTCTTGTTGATTTCATCTATGAACGTTGAGAAGAGACAACGCCATTTAATCTAAACAGTTTTATAAAATCGGAAATTTTACTATAGCTTTTTAACTGAGCACTGTAGTGTGTAAATAGATATGTTTATTAAACTGCGTGTACGTAACATAAGGAAAAATACACAGACTAAAAAGGAATACCAAAGAGCAATATCTGAGTACCAAAGTACAGTATCCAATGGAAAAGAAAGCTTGTACTCCACGTACTTAGAAATAATAGGCAAAGAAACCGTTTCTTTATAACTACTTGGGAAAATTAAAACGACAAGCGCTACACTTATTAGTTTTAAAAGTCGGTGCATATACTGTTGTAAATCACGTGTTAGTTTCACCCAACCCGTTGTATCATCATCTTTATATTTTGGATTGTTCTGCAACTCAAAAGGAATATGAGAATTGCATAAAATTGCAAAAACCGCTGTGACTATTACCAAAGAAACAGATGCGAATGTCAAAATACTTTGAATAAAGTAGGGATTTTTTTTAATTCCTAAAAAACATAAAAATATAAAAGTTATAATGCCAAACAAGGCTCTTAGCTGTTTATCTGTAAACATATTTATTTCCTGCGGTTTTCGATAATTTTTTGATCTCTTTATTGATCTCATCTATAAGAGGTTCGTAATTGAGAACGCTTTTCGGAAGACCACCCCCATATATCCAAGCTTTCACTTGCGCTTTGGTACTAAAATCCGCATTTTCTGGTGTGGTATAATACTGGCCGCCATCAAACTTTTCACACTCTCTTGTGCCATCTTCATATTCGTAGAGGTTGTAAAAATACTCCTCTGCTCCGTCCCCCCAAGGAACATAACCAACAGCTGTTGCAACCCACTTTTTTCGCATGGGTTGTTTACGGATTGTTAAGAATAAATGTTTAAAAATGAACATGCTTTAATCCTAATTTTACCAATTGGTCTATTTACCTCAAATTTGATCATACAGAGCGTTTTATATTGCAGATGTTGATTCCTATCATAAAATCTTTAAATCGCTTTGTAAGGTGCTTTTTTATCGATTTAAATGCATATCTAATCGTAAAATGATCAGCACTTTTCACTATTTTGCTGTTTTAAGCCGCTTTAGAATTGCTACTGTTATGTTGCTCTTCACTAGGCTTGCCTATTCTCATGAATGAAATGCGCTTGCCTCCTAAAGCTAGGTTACGCGTATTTTCAACTGCTATAAAAACCTTCTCAGCAACACCATAAAGCCTGCTTTCTAAATCGCGACAATACTGCGCCAGATCAGCGCATGAGGGGACAAATGTTGTGGACATGCCTTTTGCCTCACCACGTATAAGGTTTTTAACGGCTTGCAATAAAGACCAGAGTGAAATGCCGTTAAGAGCAGCGATATAAGCCTTTGCACGCGCTTCTGCATTCGAAACTTTTTGCATTGTCAAACCACCTTCAAGCACATCAAGAGCCTCTGCTATGTCTTCAACAGATGCTTTCAAGGTAAGTAAGTTTTGAACAGTCTGGTAAGCTTCTAAAGCTTGTTTCTCTAGGGTTTTTGTCAATTGACTGCCATTGATCAAGGTCCATGGGAACTCCAGAGTTACACATTGCTCTATCTGTTGCACGGTATCTTGTAGAGGCGTCACTAAGCTG
>NZ_JBHIOI010000119.1:0-1724 GCF_042195415.1 Bartonella sp. CE47NXGY
AGAAAGACTTAGCCCATCTTTCTTCACACCTAGAGGTCATGTTCTTTAAAATCAAGCAGCCCACGATAGTTTTTTATCTCCTTGTTGATCTCATCTATGAACGTTGAGAAGAGACAACGTAATCTGAACAGTTTTATAAAATCGGAAATTTTACTATAGCTTTTTAACTGAGCACTGTAGTGTGTAAATAGATATATTTATTAAACTGCGTGTACGTAACATAAGGAAAAATACACAAACTAAAAAAGAATACCAAAGAGCAATATCTGAGTACCAAAGTACAGTATCCAATGGAAAAGAAAGCTTATACTCCACGTACTTAGAAATGAAAGGTAAAGAAACAGTTTCTTTATAACTATTTGGAAAAATTAAAACGACAAGCGCTAAACTTATTAGCTTTAAAAGTCTGTGCAAATACTGTTGTAAATCACGTGTTAATGTCTTCCAACCTGTTGTATTGCCGCGTTTGTATTTTGGATTGTTCTGCAACTCAAAAGGAATCTTGGAATTGCATAAAATTGCAAAAACCGCTGTGACTATTACCAAAGAAACAGATGCGAATGTCAAAATACTTTGAATAAAGTAGGGATTTTTTTTAATTCCTAAAAAACATAAAGATATAAAAGTTATAATGCCAAACAAGGCTCTTAGCTGTTTATCTGTCAACATATTCATTTCCTGCGGTTTTCGATAATTTTTTGATCTCTTTATTGATCTCGTCTATAAGAGGTTCGTAATTGAGAACGCTTTTCGGAATATTCCCACCGTAAACCCATGCTTTTACTTGCGCTTTGGTACTAAAATCCGCATTTTCTGGTGTGGTATAATACTGGCCGCCATCAAACTTTTCACACTCTCTTGTGCCGTCTTCATATTCGTAGAGGTTGTAAAAATACTCCTCTGCTCCGTCTCCCCAAGGAACATAACCAACAGCTGTTGCAACAAACTCTTTTTGCATGGGTTGTTTACGCTTTTTTAAGAACAGGTCTTTTAATATTCTCATGTTTTTAGTCCATAATTTTACCAATTGGTCTATTTACCTAAAATTTGACCGTACAGAGCGTTTTATATTGCGGATATGTTTTATCGCAAAATCTTTAAATCGCTTTGTACGGTACCTTTTTGTCGATTTAAATGCATGTCTAATCGTAAAATGATCAGCACTTTTCACTAGTTTGCTGTTTTAAGCCGCTTTAGAATTGCTACTGTCATGACACTCTTCACTAGGCTTGCCTATTCTCATGAATGAAATGCGCTTGCCTCCTAAGGCTAGGTTACGCGTATTTTCAACTGCTGTAAAAACTCTCTCAGCAACACCATAAAGCCTGCTTTCTAAATCACGACAATACTGCGCTAGATCAGCACAAGAGGGGACAAAGGTTGTGGACATGCCTTTTGCTTCACCACGTATAAGATTTTTAACAGCTTGCAATAAAGACCAGAGTGAAATGCCGTTAAGAGCTGCGATATAAGCCTTTGCACGCGCTTCTACATTCGAAACTTTTTGCATTGTCAAACCACCTTCAAGCACATCAAGAGCCTCTGCTATGTCTTCAACAGACGCTTTCAAGGTAAGTAAGTTTTGAACAGTCTGATAAGCTTCTAAAGCTTGTTTCTCTAGGGTTGCTGTCAATTGAATGCCATTTCTCAAGGTCCATGGGAACTCCAGAGTTACACATTGCTCTATCTGTTGCACGGTATCTTGTAGAGGCGTCACTAAGCTG
>NZ_JBHIOI010000120.1:0-1720 GCF_042195415.1 Bartonella sp. CE47NXGY
ATGATCTTTATCCAACCGTCGATAGAAACAACGGGTATGATGCCGCCGCCTCTTTTAGGGAATGCATAGATTTCTTTAGTTAAAGGATTAAGACCATAAGTATTGGCAACCGAGATAAAAGCAGCAAATTCTTCATCAGAGAAGTTATGATTAATACATGTTTTGATAATTGTTTGACGAAATTCATCATGAGAAAACCCATATTTGCTTGCCATGGTTGTTAAAGGAGAATTTGTCATGTTGGTTTCCTTGATTTGCGCGCAATTCCCCCGTGGCGTGAATCACGCTGGTGTTTAAAAATGGTTGGTTGTTAGAAAGTGCTTATACGCTCTGTCTTTTCCTAGGGATATGTTCGGCTTTTCTACTATAACTAATATGTGTGTTGCCTGAAATACATGTGTTACCACATACAACAGCTTCACCACCAATATGAGCTTTTTCACAAATTTTGGCATTGCCGTGAATTTCGGCTATTCCGTAAACTTGCGCATTATCGAAAATATGTGCATTGGATTCAACACAAGCGTTTCCAAAAACATTAGCATTTCCATAAATACGTGCATTACATGAGATACGTGCTCGTCCAAATACTTGTGCATTCTCATAAATTTGAGCATTACTGCAAACCTTTGCCCTATCCCCAACCCAACAATCGCCCTCATGAGAGAGGTTACCTTCATGCTCTATAAAACCACCAAGATCACCTTTCTTGACCTTTCCAAAGTCTCTCAGTGCACGAATGCGGCGGAGCGTTCTGCGCCCAAACTCAATTGTTTCATCAGTCATTTCGTATTTTTTTTCCATGGTTTATTTCCCTTAATGCATGTTTTGTTTTTTAATCTCTTGAGACAACACACCAATTCCTTTTGCTGTGATTTTTGCGCAAGGAATGACTTTTTCTATTCCACTTGCGGTTTGAAGTGTAATGGTGGGACAATCCATTAGTCCTTTTTGGATTTTATCCTGATAAGGCAATAAGCGATCCCCGAAAGTGCGTCGATACACCCATCCTTTTTTCTGTAGGAAGAGAATGAATTGTTTTGGTTGCATTTCGAGCACTTTAGCGGCTTCAGTAAGACTGAAGAGCCCATCAGAGCGTTGCAAGCTTTCCAGAGCCATTGCTTTTGGTTTTAAATCTTCAATGATGATGTCTTTACGCTCATTTTCATTTTTTAGATGAGTTAATACACCTAACATTACTTGTGGACTTGAGTAATCGATTTGTGGTGTAACAACTTGCTTTGCACGCCGCTCGCATTCAATAAAATATTGACGGGCTTGTTTTCCTTTTTCATTACGCTCTACCATGGAAAGTTCTTTTGCCATTTCCAAGGTGAGATGATAATTAATTGCAATAACAGATCTAGATTTTGCGCTCGCCAAATTTGGTGACCGCAAATCTTGTGTTTTTACAAAGTCTTGTCCTTCTATAAAATTGTATCTGCTAATACGGTCCTTAATCCAATTGGAAAAGTCTCGTTTTGCTTCTAAGAATGCGTGCAAGTCACGAGCATTGACTGTCTGAACGCTTTCTTCGTTAATGGTGTTATTTGTAATAGTGATAGGATTATTCATAAGTTTACTCCATCCGATAATTTAATAAGAGGAAAGAGGGGGGCGCTTTTAAATGCGCCCTTAAGAATTTTTAAAGCACATCACAAGGACGCAAACGGTGTTGTTTTTCGTAAGAACCATACATTGCATCATCATATTCGCGCTG
>NZ_JBHIOI010000121.1:0-1683 GCF_042195415.1 Bartonella sp. CE47NXGY
GCCGATTTCAAGCAGTGCCAACGGCGGTATAAGCTCTATACGAGGCTTACCATCATCATTCTTATGCGCTTCGTTTGCATTATGTGAACACATATAAACTCTGTCGCCACCATATTCTTCAGTGCCGCAAACATATGCATTTCCATAAATCTTGGCCTTACCATAAACCACGGCATGACCGAACACCTTAGCAGCATCACAAACCTTGGCATAACCACAAACCTTGGCGTTGCCATAAACCTTGGCGCTGCCATAAACATGGATATTATCGTAAACGTAAGCATTACCAAAAACCGCAGCTTCATCACAAACCTTGGCATTGCCAAATACATGCGCATTACCACAAACCTTGGCGTTGCCATAAATCGCAGCTGCTAAAAGAACATTGGCATTCTCATAAACACGGGCATTGTCATAAACATGAGAAAAACCAAGAACCTTGGCATTGCCAAAAACACGTGCATCACCATAAACCCATGCCCTATTCCCAACCCAACAATCGCCCTCATGAGAGAGGTTGCCTTCACTCTCTACAAAACCACCAACATCACCTGCTTTAACTTTTCCAAAGCTTCTCAATGCACGAATGCGGTGAAGAGTTTTTCCAGCAAACTCAATTGTTTCATCAGTAAGTTCGTATTTCTTTTCTACAGCCATCATCACCTCCTTAAGGCTGCAAAGTCTCACGCGCGCTATCAACGCCGGAACTTTTTGCAAATGTAGTCATTGGGGGGTGTTGCTCTTGCATTAATCTCTGCAAGCGCTCGGGATAAAAAAAATCTTCTGGACGCAAATCTATCCCATGATCACGCGCATAATTTAAAAGCATAATTTGGTATTTAGCTGGAATGATGCCGCCTTTACCCTCTCGCTTTTCAAAAGGGTAAGCCCATTTTCTAATTACAATAACATTGCGATTAACGATATTAGCAACTTTTTTATACCCACCTAGATACTCAATTATGAGTTTTGCGGTTTTCGTATATGTTTTTATCATAGCGATAAAAATACGATATCAAAAATATTTAGTCAATACGAAAAACGTATCATTGTATTTTTTATATTGTAAGGACTTTAAAAATAAGGAATAAACTTAATTATGATTAGGCAAAAAGAGCTAAAAATTTGGATAAAAAAAGAGCTTGATAAAATGGGACGAGGGAGCCAAGCCAAGCTTGCCGCCCATCTTGGTATAAGAAGACCAGCTATATCCAATATGATTAATCTTAATACAAATAGGGAAATGAGAGATATTAAGGCAGATGAGTTAGTTAAAATTATGGAGTTTTTTAAAGATTCTTCACCTATTTCTGGACCTTACTCTGATGATTTTCTTTACTTATATTCACAAGCGAATGATTCTGAAAAGAAGATTGTCGAGGATCTTTTAAAATCTCTGCTCGCAGCAAGAAATTCATAAAAGCTTTTTTTTCACATTCGGTTAATTTATTTAGCATGATGGATAGCTGCTTTTCTTTTATATTTTCTATCATAAGCACCTCATTAACATTAATGATAATAAACAAAATCGAATAGATTTATAAAAATAAAAATACGTTTTTCGTATTTTATCTATTGACACATCGTTACGAAAAACGTATTAATTACTCCATATCTTAGAAAATAACTTTTGCCAATAGGCAGTATGGAGGCATTTGTGAATAAACCAGTGTTTATAAATTC
>NZ_JBHIOI010000122.1:0-1672 GCF_042195415.1 Bartonella sp. CE47NXGY
GTTAAGGGGGCTGGTTCCTTTGCCATTCATAGAACCTTTTTAAAAGACAATGGCTGCAAAACAGATCAAAAACCAGCCAAAGCTATGTTGGGATCTGTCACGGGTGGTGCTGTGCATTTAAGCCAAGCCAATCCAAAACATCTGGTCATTTGTGAGGGCATTGAAACCGGTCTGGCTCTGCTGTCGGGGTTGTTATCTGAGCCCGTGAATTTATGGGCGTCCCTTTCAACCCATGGCATGATGCATGTGAATTTGCCTCCTACAAAAGCCCGTCTCACCATTGCAATGGATGGCGATGAGGCTGGTCATAAAGCAGGTTTTACCCTCGCTGCGCGCGCTTATAGACAAGGCTTTGAGGTTTTTATCATGCAAGCCCCCTACGGTCTAGATTTCAATGATGTTTTGATACTGAAAGGTATAAATAAATGAGAGAGAATAAAAACAATATTATAGATACCAACAATCAAAATGTTTCATGCAATGATAACGATAATGGCTCTTTAAATGATAAGACTTGTTTAGAAGCCATTCCTTATAAACAAGCATTGCAACAAAACGGTTGGGGGGAATTAAAACCACTTGAATATACTCTCTTACCCGTCGAGTCTTTTCATGCTGCGCAAATGCCTTTAACTTTAAGTCGCTATGTTTATGACGTTGCTGACCGTCAACAAGCGCCTCTCGATTTTGTGGCTGTCGCTGCTTTGTGTGGCTTGGCTGCTCTCATCGGCAATGGCGTGCGGATTGCTCCAAAACAACATGATGATTGGAAGATTGTCCCTAATCTCTGGGGCGCTCTTATTGGTCAACCTTCAACCATGAAAACACCTACCATGCAAGCCGCTTTAACTCCCATCACTTGCCTTCAAAAGAAATGGTATAAAGACTGGCTAAAGCAGAAAGAGAGACAAGAAATTGAAGAGATACTTGAAACTTTAGACAAATCCGAAAAGAAAAAACAAGCCCATAAAGCAATAAAAAAGGAGATCTTGAAACAGCCCGTGCTCTTTTGTCTGAAACCCTCTCTAAAGACAATGCGCATGATGATGATGTCTCCCGTTTTATTGTCAATGATACGAGCGTGGAAAAGCTTGGGGAACTTTTAAAAGAAAACCCCCGTGGTCTCTTGATGGTGCGTGATGAATTATCCGGTTTCTTAACAGATATGGAACGGAAGGAATATCAATCAGACCGCGCCTTTTATCTCACAGCTTTTAATGGCGATGATCAATTTACTTATGACCGTATAGAGCGTGGAACCATTTTTATCCCCCATGTCACCTTATCCATGATTGGAGGCATTCAACCCTCTCGCATTCTGCCCTTTATACGCAATGTTTTATATGGCAAAGGCAATGATGGTTTCTTACAACGCTTTCAAATGCTTGTATGACCCGATGAGACAAAAGATTGGAAATGGGTTGATAGACCGCCCAATCAAGAGGCATGGGAAACTTATGAAGGGGCATTTCGTTCTCTTTATGATAACCCCCTTGGTTCACCAGAATATCCGCTTGTGATGCGTTTTTCTGCTGAAGCTCAAGAGATCTTTCGTGAATGGATGCAAAAGATTTTTAAAGAAGCCAAAGAGAATAACCTTTCTGAAAGCTTACAAGCGCATCTTTTGAAAATGCCTAAGACCATAGTAAGTCTTGCATTGATTTTTGAATTA
>NZ_JBHIOI010000123.1:0-1656 GCF_042195415.1 Bartonella sp. CE47NXGY
AATCCGCTTTATTTTGTTGTGTTCCCTCAAGCCGATTCTGCTATCTCAGAACTTCTGGTAGCAGGCTATCAGAAGTTACTGGAAAATAACTTTTGGGGTTTGACCAATTCCACACAAGAAGCAAAAGATTTGGTGTATAGCCATGGTCTTACAGGATTAGAACTTTATGGCCATAGCCGCGGGACGATGACATTGGGGAATATGTTGTATTCTTTCAAACAAGAAGGTGTTCACGGTATAGCCGACAACACGAAGATCAATTTCTATGGACCAGCCTTTAATGTTTTAGTTGCATCCGGTCTGTTAGGTTATGTGAGTGATGGCAAACAAACCATTGTTGGCTTTGATGGGAATAGATACGACTTTGTCAGCAGAATTATTGGCGGCAATGGCTATACTTACGAGACAATACCTGCTGGTAGTAATTGGTGGAAAGAATGGTGGAGAGTGATCATGAATCCCATAAGCTCCCATACTTGCCTTGGAGATGCGAGTGATAAGTGTACATGGCGCTATGGCACATCTCATCGTGAACAAAAACCTTGAATTAAATAATGGAGTAAAAAATGAAACAAACTCTAAAGCTATTAGGTGCTGTAACTTTATTAGGTATTGCAGGATGTCAGTTTAATAAAACTCCTGGAGGGTATTTGAGCGCGTGGGAGAAAAATGGTGTTACTAATTTTACAGAGGTAGGAAAAGCCTTGTTAGAATGTGGCATGCCAACGCCTTATGATGTCGATCCAGAAAACAGAAAGCAGAGCATTAATGCAAAAGCAACAATTTATGCTTGCATGCTTCAATCAGGGTTTCGCTATAAAGATGAAGAGGTAGCAAGAGCGGGAGGGCCATGTTATACTTTTAGAGCCGAAAACCTTCCCATATGTCGTCCAGGTGCTGTCATACCACAGCGCAGTGTCAAGAAGCGCTTGAACAGCCCTTTTTGTAAAAAGCATCCAGAACAATATGAATGCTATCCTTAAGTCTTTCTTGTGATGATCAACAATCTGCCATCCTTGCCTTCACTTGGAATGGCGCGATTGTTTCCTCACGCACATTGTTTAACGGATGAAGAAAAGCAGCATTTGCAAGAGGGTGCTGATGGCAAGGTGCATGTGTCCTTTAATGGCATTTTTACTCCACCAGAGGAAGCCGCTGTTTATGCGATTCAACATGCGAAGGATAAAAATGAACCGCTTTATTTTGTTGTGTTCCCAGACGCGGCAAGCAGGGGCTTAGCAACAAGATTCAAAGTATATAAAGATGTGTAAGGGCGTATTGATGTCTATAGCTTTTTATGATTCAATAAAAAAAGTAAGTATTAAAGAAAAAATCTCAAATCAAAAATTAAAGGTGGTCTAAAAGGTGGACCAAAAAAGGTGGACGAGCAATGCTTGAAAAGGTGGACGAGAGGGGACGTTAAGTGAGGGCGATTCATCGGTTATCAGCATCATTCGTAAAGACGTCCTCGCAGGGTAAATATTGTGACGGGGCGGGGCTATGGTTGAATGTTCGAAAAGACAATACACGCTCTTGGTTTTTTCGCTATACGCACCACAATAAGCGCCGTGAAATGGGACTTGGTCCTGTTACGAAACTCTCTTTAAAAGAAGCGCGTGAGCTTACAAGATATTATAGTGATATTCTTAAAGAAGG
>NZ_JBHIOI010000124.1:0-1636 GCF_042195415.1 Bartonella sp. CE47NXGY
CTCTATAGTTGTTATGTTCTTTATAGCCATGGCATCATTTTTCATGTTCATAAGAGAAATGATAAATAGGATAATTGCGATTTATTGTCTGTTATGAAAACACTTATGAAAACATCTCAATAGAAACTGATAATTATAGAGATTAGCAAAATCCTTTTTAATAGGCTTTTGTTATTTTGATTAGTTCTTTTTAAAAGATAAAATTATATTTTTAGTGAGTGATTAACACGTGTCTTATGAAAAGCGTATGAAATTAAAAATTGATTACGTTATCAAAATCCCTTTTATGCATTTTAATCAGTTCTTTTGAATGATAACCTTATGATTTAGAGAATGATTACAACGTGCTTTATGAAAATCATGTGATTCTTTAAAGCTTTTCAAAAGATAGCTTGTAACTCATAAGAGATGCTATCAAGATCATTATGGTTATGAGTTTTGACGGGTTTTTGAGTTTTGAGGGTTGCCTCTTTTAGATAAAAAAACGATAAAAATTAAAAATGTTATTTTTCAATATGTTAATATTTTATAGATCTTAAAAAAACAACCCATATTGATAATATAACCTCTAAATTCAATCAATAATATACGTTTTGAGGGAGGGGTGACGGTTTTTACACCTTCAAAACCTATAAGCAAAATGAATATACATAACACACTTTAAACAAAGCTTTTGATAACAATAAAGCTATCCATTTTAGATTACGGTATAACCTCTTAAAGGCAATGTAAAAAAATCTAATTCTATTTAAGAGTGGATTTCTTAAATTTTGCAAAACAATCTAAAAAAAATATTTAAAAGTTCAAATCGTATCTTTAATTTGAATTATAAATACATTATTAGACTTTTGATATTAATCAAAGGTTTATGATGATGAAGTTTTTTATTTTATTTTGTTTGTTAATACTCACAGCTTGTGGTCCTTGGGATAATCAAGTAACACACTTGACCGGAATTGTTGATCCAAACTACAAGGGACGATTTCAAACCAAAAAGGTGGTTATAGGAGGTGTTGGCATGTCTATTTTTGAGCAAAAAGAACTTGAAGACACCTTTGAGAAATCCCTCGTTAAATACAATGTACAGATATTGAGAGGATTAGAACTTTTCCCTCCAACTCGTAATTATTCCTATAACGAGAAAGAGAAAATTATAACAAATAAAGGCGCAGATGCACTCCTAATAGTTAGCGTTGATAATCGTGATATATCACAGACGTATATCCCGCCAACATATCATCCAGGAACCTCTACAAGTACTATTTCGGAAGTTGGACACTTTACTACCATAAGAACTGTAACGACACCAGGTTATGTGAGCGGTGGACATAATATTAGTAAGCCCGGCATAAGCGTTAGTGTTTACCTTATTCACAATACAAAAAACAAAGAAACCATATGGCTAGCAAAAGGCTCTAGCAATGGAAATGCTTTTGCATCATTTTCTAATCTCATAGTAAGCGTTGCAGAAACAACTGTCGAGAAACTAGCCAAAGAGGGGCTTATCGTCCCAAAGTAGAGTATCTAAAAGTGCAAGTTTCTTCTTTTTAGAAGAACGCATGATAAATTATCCTTTTAAAGATTGTATGTCAGCAATTTATAAAAGGGATATAAGAACCTATAGGTATAAAACCTT
>NZ_JBHIOI010000125.1:0-1629 GCF_042195415.1 Bartonella sp. CE47NXGY
TTTTTTATCAGCAAAATCGTTCAGCTCTTCTTCAACGCGCGTATTCCACAATCCATTATCTGTCTCAACAAGTTTATCATTCCTCATTAAGTATTCGACAATAGCTGCAAATTTTTTCTGCGAACAATTGCAAGCACGTGCAAGCGTTTCAAAATCTTCTTTAATTGGTGCTTTTTTATCGTACATGCGAACGAGAAGCGTCATATAAGCGCCCCTTTGCTCTAACGTCATTCCATCTGTACCACTTATCCAGTCATACAAATGGAATCTTATCCATGGCATACCATTAGACATGCGCATCCCCTTTTTTTATTAAATATAAATGAGTGATCATAATCCCCCCCTTAAAGCTGTTGCGTATTTATGCGTGCGCATGGTGACGCGTAATCTATTTATTTGATCTCTTTATTTTTGCCTGTTTAAGAGTGTGAATGATGCTGTTGATGTTCATTCTTTTCTGTAGAAGCAGCAATAAAAGCAGATTGTGAAGATAATTTAGAATCACATGATTGCGTCCTATAAAAAAACGAGAAAAAGTCTTCTGCCTTAATCGGTGCTCCAATTCTTTTGGCTTCATTCAAAAGAATTGGGATATGTTTTGTTGGAATTCTCCCACCAGTTCCACCTTTTGATATAGGACGGAGCCAGACATATACGCGTGTTCTATGCACCCCAAGCAACTGAGATACCCTACGAACCCCACCTAATAGATTTATTATTTCCGAAAATTGTTTCATAGCACATTATGTAGCGATTATAAAAACAATGTCAAGAAGGAAAATTAATAATGAAACAACATGTTGCTAAATTAGAAAATGACGATTGTATACAACGTACCTACAATAAAGATATGACAATAAGTATCTCACAATGGTTGCAAAATGCCTTATCTGAAGCTGGATTAAGCCAATCAGAGCTTTCAAGACAGCTAACCGCTTCTTTAGGTCGCTCGATAGATCGTGCTGCCGTCAATAAAATGCTAAAAGGAACAAGAGATATTTCTGCTCGAGAATTATTAGAAATATCAAAGCTTACAGGTGCTTCTATTCCTACTAATCACTTAGTTCCTTTGATTGGATCTGTAGGAGCCGGAGGAGAAATAATCGCAATAGATTCTGGTTGTCTAGAAGAAGTAGAAGCCCCGCCATCTGCTCCTAAAGGAACTGTTGCTGTTCGCGTGGTAGGTGATTCTATGTTTCCAGCCATTGAAGAAGGAAGCCTTCTTTTTTATTCCTATCATTTGCCACCAGAGGATCTTATTAACAACCGCGCCATCATAAAAACTAAATGTGGAAAAGTTTACATCAAAGTATTACGTCTAGGGAAAGAAAAAGGGAAATGGGTTTTATCCAGTATAAATGGAAAATATGCTGATATCGTAGATGTAGAATTAGAATGGTGTGCACCTATCGACTGGATTAAGCCAGCCAGAATATGAGTTAATACTTTTATACTTCTCTTCAAGCAAGCCTTTAGTTTATTACTTTTAAAAAAATTTTTAAAATCGCTACATTTTTTTGTTGACTTTGTTTTCAAAATCGCTACATTGGTATCCATAAACCACGCACAAACAATCGCCAAGAGGCGTTAGGGAGGAAAAATTATGGAAAATCCAATTCTTATAAATTC
>NZ_JBHIOI010000126.1:0-1626 GCF_042195415.1 Bartonella sp. CE47NXGY
CATCTTGTGAATTCATTGCGGGTCGCTCTTAACGCGCTTCATAAATATTTTGACAGAAAAACTAAATGGTAAATGTTTGTTATAATGTTTCAAAGGCAGTTGATTGCTCTTCTGATATTTCGGCTATAAATACTGCGTGAGAAAAGCTAAATAATATATATACGAATAGCTCAAAGAATGCGATATAGAATACAATACCCATAGAGAGGTTTTCGCGAAACTGAATCCAGAGAAGCATTGTTTGTAGTAAAAATGAAACAGGTAGCGCTTGTATTCTATATTGGATTGGTGCCATACAGACTGTAAGGGGAAGAGTAAGCATTAAAATAGTTGTCCCTAACAAATAAGGGGCAAAAGAGCGGGGGAAAAACGTAGCAATGATGTACCCTGTAGAAAACATAATTATAAAGGTAACCACTGCTGTGAAATAGGAGAGTGCCATAAGGCGTAAGAATAAAAATAAGCTGCGTTTAGCAAAACGAAAGTAATAATTTATCGTTTTTTCTCCGTTTTTTTTTCTTAATCGCTTTATGTTCTCTAAATCTTTCTCGTTTTTCAATTATTTCGTTCCATTTGCTTTTATCCTTTGTAAAAGCATAATCGATAGTTTCTAACGTTGGCAGTATTATTGTTAATAGTATTTTTCCTACTAAATTTAGGAACTCTTTTAGAGTTTCAAGTATGCCCCCTAGAAATAATCCAATGCCGTAAATTACTAATATAATAATATCAATTAATATTGGGATTATTAAGATAAGGATTACAATTCCTATAATAAACCACATTTTCTCCCCCTTTTTATTAATCATTAATCATAGTATTGAATTTTTAATTGATTTTTTTCTCAACCAGATTCATTCTGTTTTTCCATTATCATTATCTGTTTCTGTTGTTGCCAAAGCTTTTCGTATAATTCCTCAATTATTTTCTCTTGTTCCTTAATCGCTTTGTAGTGTCTATCGACCATCCTACTGTTTTCCTTAACTGCTTCGTTTCGTTGTATAATCGCTTTATTAATTTTTTCATTCTCATAATCAAACGCCATCTGAGAGTATTCGACTAAGCGATCATGTTCAAAATTTGCTATTATTCCTAGGTAATTTCTCCAAGCAAACAACAAAATTGCTACTACTAATAAAGAGTTTCTTGAAAATTCAAGATACCAAAGCACCCCAAGTACTATGGCTAATAAAAGAGTACCTTGAAATTCTGTATTCCGACCATTCTCTGCTTCTTCCCGCATGTCAGAGACTATAGCCCATAGGATGAGTATACCCACTATTACTATGACAATATCACGCATTGTTCTCCCCCGCTTTTTATTAGTTTCTAGTCATATAATTGATTCGTTTAGATGATACAATTGTGAGTGGTTGGTTGTTAAAGACACTAGATTTAGGTAAAAAAATAAAAAATATACAATATCGTGATTTTTTTGTTGACAGGATATGAAAAATAGTGTTTTATGGCGTTGCTGTACTAGTCGAATTGTGTCTAGAATTACGGTAAAGGTATAACCTTTCTTATAAGTTTATATGATTGTTCAGAGCCCTGCTTTTGCGGGGTTTTTTTATTGTCTTGTTTACAAAAAGAAACACACATGAAAACCACTGAAAAACTTGCAAA
>NZ_JBHIOI010000127.1:0-1625 GCF_042195415.1 Bartonella sp. CE47NXGY
AAGCAAAATGATTTTTTTGCTGAAGCAAAAGATAAGCAAAATGATTTTTTTGCTGAAGCAAAAGATAAGCAAAATCTAGCTATAAAGAACCAGAATAAGAATAATATATATAAAAAAAATAAAACTATCGTTTTATCAAAAAAAGAAACTGAATTTGAAGATTTAGAAACAACGGATTTGATTGAAGAGCCAATCGAGGTTGATGCGATTGAAAGCGAACCAAATCAAATCGCAACATCATCAGACAATCAACCTCCCATTCACGAGCAAGAAAACGTTCCTAAAAAAGCCAAGCGGGTTAAAGCCGATAGAGGTTGTCGATTGCCTGCGGATTTTGAACCCGATTACGATTTTGCAATCAACGAAGGCTTGCCTTCAGAGCGTGTGAAAGTCGAAATCGCAAAATTTAGAGATTATTGGAATGCCAAGGCAGGTAAGGACGCATGCAAAACGGATTGGCAAGCAACATGGCGCAACTGGGTACGCAAGGCAATTGAAGATTTACAGAAAGGAAAAAACTATGGAAAGTCAAGCACTGAAACAACAGTACAGCAGCGTGGATGGAGTTATCGCGTTGCACAGCACATGTCCAATATCAAAAATTCAGATAGTGTGTACAAATTTCTATTCGAGGATGACAACCGAACCACCGTTCCATTGGAAGACAGGGCAAAAACCATTGATTGCAGAAGCGGAGAGAATTACTTCATTAGTTCATGATGCGTTGCAAAAGCTTGAAAAGAAAGCGACTGAAGAAGAAATTCAAACAACGTATCTTGTCCTTTCAAATGGACTTAAGAGCCCCATGGGATCAGATGAGAAAGCGACAGCGCTTGCGTATCTTTACGCTCTTGAAGGCATAAGCAGCTGGGTATTGCAAACGGCAACAAAGAACGCTTTGAAAGGCAAAGCCGAGGGCTTAAATTCGACCTTTATGCCCTCAACAGCAGATTTTTATCGTTATTGTAAGACGCTTGAAGGCAATATTCGCTTTCATGCAAAGCACATTCTTAGGAGCCTTGAAAAGCCTGAAAAGGAAACAAATAAAAAGGCACCGATGCCATCAGAACGCATAGAAAAGCTTCAAAAAGAACTTGAAGAAGTTTTAAAGGGCATTGAATGATAAACAGCAAAGTAGTGAAGTTTGCTGATGATTTTGAGAATAGATATGCGTTTAAATTGACAGAAAGGCACCGTACAGAGCGATTTAAAGATTTTGTGATAAAAACCACATTGAAATTAAAAACGCTTCTGTACGGTCCATTTTGAGGCAAATAAACCCATTGGTAAAGTTATGGATTTAGATAGGGGATATTAAACCAAATGTTTTTAAAAAAACGTAAACAGCCTATGCAAAAAAAGTTCGTTGCAACAGCGGTTGGATATGCACCATGGGGATTAGGGGTAGCTGAGTATTTTTACAATCTCTATGAATACGAAGATGGATCAAGAGAATACGAAGAATTTGATGGTGGTCAGTACCATGAGATACCTGAGAAAGTTGATTACAGTACCAAGGCGCAAGTGAAAGCTTGGATATATGGGGGTGGTATTCCGAAAAGCGTTCTCAATTACGAACCTCTCATAGATGAGATCAATAAAGAGATCAAAAAATTATCAAAAAC
>NZ_JBHIOI010000128.1:0-1576 GCF_042195415.1 Bartonella sp. CE47NXGY
TAAGAAGAAGGGTAAGTGAGGAGAGAAAGATGAGTTTAGTAGCAATTGTTATTTCCTTAATTGCGAATGTGATTTCGTTTTATGCTGTTCATGACTCTTCTAAAAGAGTGCGAAGGCTTAGAAAAGAGCTAGCAGAAAAAAATGAGTTAATAATGTCACAAAAAGCATTGATGGAAGGACAGCTAGCAGAAAATGAAGAGAAAATACAACATTTACAAGAATTACAAGCAAACGTGCAAGAATGTTTAGAGAAAAGCACTAAAGGGCAAGAATGTGTGATGTCATATGAAAATATTTATGAAAATATTCAAGTCTCTAAAGCTGTTCGTACGCTTGTAAGAGAGTTTATAGAACTAAATCCCATTACAGATGAACAAGAAGATAGATCGCAGGAATTATTGCAACAATTAATGAGGGATGAGCAGACAAAGATTCAAGCAATTAAAGTTGTTAGAGCTTTTGAAGAATGGTTTATACCACGAAATACCATTACATTTGCACAACTAGACTATTGGCCGAGGTCTCAAGAGTTATTGGGGCATTTATTGGGGTTAAAGCCACTGACATGGGAAGATCTTGCTAAAAAAAGTCCTGAGGAACAACAGAGCTATCTCGTACCTGGGAAAACTATAGTGGATTGAAAGCATTTTTTAAACGAATACAGTGAGCGAAAAAATTCACTTTTTCTGGTGGATTTTCAGGATCTATAGCAGTGTGTTCCATAGTAAATATTAGATAAATTAATGGATTTTTCTTGAGAGGCGAAATGGTAAGAATTAGTTCTAATGAGCCAAAAGCTATGAGGCTAAATGGGTCAATATCTCCATGTATTAGAGGCTCTGTTTGGGGTTGTTTAAAACAGAGGTATTTGGAGCTTTGGGGCTGGATTTGGTATATATCTCCGAGGGGAAAAACGGTTGAATCAGTAAATCCACGATAGACTGCGTGAATAAATTTATAATTTCTATCATTCTCTATACTGATGGAATTAATTTTAATTATGTGTTTTGTAGGATTTGCAATGGTTAATAATATATCAATTAATAATTGTGATTTATTATCAGGATCATTATGCATCACTATACGCTGTACAAAAACATTAAGTTTTCTCTGCTCTAGAATTTCTGTCTGTTTTTCTAGAACGTTAGCAAGCTTTTCCATTGATATTGCTTGTTGTTTAGTTGAATTAGCTATGTCCATGGCATTAGCTAATTCTGTTTCAAATTTTTCTCGGTCTTCTCTTCTGAACTTTGCAGCTTCTATTCGATCTTCATTTCTTAAATTCAATGTCTGTTTAATAGAACGAAAAGAAAAAATTGCGGATAATAAAGCACCAACCGAAGAAAGTGCAGAAAATAAAACAGAAAACGCAGAAAATAATACAGGATGCTGTTCTATCCAATTTAAAACCGCTTGCATATTTCTTACACCCTTCTTTCCTTCATTTTCAGAAAAAAACAATCCTATAAAACACATTTTGTATGGAGCGGCGTGGTGATTAACACGATTCTTTGTTTTGATCTAGGTACCAAAACGGGGTGGGCGATACGTGGTGCAAGTGGTGACATGTTCAGTG
>NZ_JBHIOI010000129.1:0-1562 GCF_042195415.1 Bartonella sp. CE47NXGY
GCAACCCTGCCTACCCTCTAGAGTTATTTCAGAGGGTTATTACCATAAGTTTAGAGACAATGAAAATCGTTAAGAACTTACCAAAATTAGAAATTAGAGAAACTGAATAGACTTGGCTTGCTAAACTCACAAAGGGGTATAGAATCTTATAACCATAATCTATACCTCTTTTGTTAAGTTGATTAGATACAATCCTAATATGCGTTATTCTAAAAATAAGGCTTTGTACTTTTAAACACTCTTATTGGGATTGCTTTAAGACTTTTAAGAAACCCACTCTTAAATAGAATTAGATTTTTTTACATCGCCTTTAAAAGATTATACCGTAATCTAAAATGATAGCTTTATTAACATCGACCTTGTGGCTAAAATTCGTGATTATGCTGCTATTTTCCTAACTCTACTTTGGGACTATAAGCCCCTCTTTGGCTAGTTTTTCAACAGTTGTTTCAGCAACGCTTACTATGAGATTAGAAAATGATGCAAAAGCATTTCCATCGCTATAGCCTTTTGCTAGCCATATGGTTTCTTTGTTTTTTGTATGGTGAATAAGATAAACACTAACACTTATGGCGGGCTTACTAATATTATATCCACCGGTCACATAACCTGGTGTCGTCTCAGTTTCTATGGTAGCAAAGTTTCCAAATCCCGAAATAGTACTTGTAGAGGTTCCCGGATGATACGTTGGCGGGATATATGTCTGCGATATAGCACGATTATCAACGCTAACTATTAGGAGTGCATCTGCGCCTTTATTTGTTATAATTTCCTCTTTCTCGTTATAGGAATAATTACGAGTTAGAGGGAAAAGTTCTAATCCTCTCAATATCTGTACATTGTATTTAGCAAGCGATTTCTCAAAGGTGTCTTCAAGTGCTTTTTGCTCAGAAATAGACATGCCAACACCTCCTATGACCATCTTTTTCGTTTGAAATCGTCCCTTGTAGTTTGGATCAACAATTCCGTTCAAATGTGTTATAGGACCACAAGCTGTGAGTATTAACAAACAAAGTAAAATAAAAAACTTCATCATCATAAACCTTTGATTAATGCAAAAGTCTAATAATGTATTTATAATTCAAATTAAAGATACGATTTGAACTTTTAAATAATTTTTTTAGATTGTTTTGCAAAATTTAAGAAATCCACTCTTAAAGTGAATTAGATTTTTTTACATTGCCTTTAAGAGATTATACCGTAATCTAAAATGAGTGCTTTATTGTTATCAAAAGCTTTGTTTAAAGAGAGTTATGTATATTCATTTTGCTTATAGGTTTTGAAGGTGTAAAAACCGTCAAAACCCCCTCAAAACGTATATTATTAGTTGAATTTATAGGTTGTGTTATCAATATGGGTTGTTTTTTAAAGGTCTGTAAAATCTTAACATATTGAAAAATAACGTTTTTACTTTTTATCGTTTTTTTACATAATAGCAGCAACCCTCAAAACTCAAAACCCCTTCAAAACTCATAACCATAAGGATCTTGATAGCATTTATTATGATTATAATCCCTTTCTTTTGAAAGGCTTTAAAAGATCACATACTCTCATAAGACATG
>NZ_JBHIOI010000130.1:0-1555 GCF_042195415.1 Bartonella sp. CE47NXGY
CTTTCATGCTTTTTGCCCGCAATTTTTGTAAGATTTGATTTCTTCATCCGTTAATTTTTGTGCCAGAAGCATTTCCAATTTGCCCTCTTTCATGGTGGAGGGTGTGTTGTTACTGATGATAATGGGTGTGGGCGTGGGTTTTTTCCCTTCCCAATTCCACATTGATCTGTTGAGTGGACGTTTAGAATATCCATCACACTTTGGGAGTGACTTCAGTGTGTTTGGTGAAGACATACAGCCACTGAGAAAGAGAAATGGTAAGATAATCCCAATTTTTTTAAATTCCCGCATTTTAACTTAGACCTTTTTTTAATAGTGATGTTAATTTTTTAACGCCCTTCGCTATCGTGTTGGCTGTTGCTTTAGCAGCTTTACCTGTTAGTTGAGCCGTTGTTTTAGCAACTGGTCCTGATCCTGTAAGAGAAGCCCCCCCAGAGGCTAAAGCTGATGCGATATCAGGGAGTCTGAGGAAAAGAAAAATACCACCAAGACCAACAACCAAGAATTGAATTAAAGTAGTGAAGATATTGTCAATACCTCTTGAAAAAACGTTCATTGAAATGTTAACATATAAACCACCAAGCAGCACGACTAACACATATAAAATGATGAAGTTTGCAACTTGCCCTAACCATGCTTCTGTGAATTTTCTGGTTGAGGAAAACATATAGAGGCTTATGAAGAGTGGTCCTATTGATAGGACAAGAAATGATCCCAGTTTAGCAAATAATGAAACAACAAAACCGACTAGACAAAAAAAGGCAGCAACTACTAGGCAGATAAAACCAGCAATCCATGTCGCAATAAACATCCCCATTTGAGTCAGACCCGTGTACTGGTTTGCTGCGTCCAAAACCTGTGCTCCAGCTTGGTTCATCATATTATCCCATACATTTCGATCCACATGTGCTCCTTGTGTGACATTTGCAATGGCATTCGGCAGATCATGGAAAAATATACCACTGACCCACTCATTATAAAGAGCAGCGTTTGTAGCAAGTGCAACAATGATGCCCAGTTTGAAAGTTGTCGCTATAAACTCCCACAGTGGCATGGAAGAACGCCCATAGATGATATTGTAGCCCATAAATATAATATAGATTGTACAAGACAGCTTAAGCGGAGCACTTAAAGACGATGAGAGATTGTGAATGACTTTACCCATTGTCTCTGTGAGGGGCTCCATTAACATATCATCTATATCAGTAAATATGCCTTTGGTTATTATTGCCATTTAGATGCTCCACTCTTCATTGTATATTTTTATAATTTAATTGTTATTTTGTTCTTCTGCCGCGCGCTCTTTCGCTCTTCGTTCTTCCTCAGCACGCTCTTTTGCTCTTTGTTCAGCAAGGAATTTTTGATTCTCTTCTCTCATTTTTTTAATTCTGGCTCTCATTTCAGCTTTCAATTTTTCCATTGATTTGCGATTTTCTTCGTCAATTTTACGACTTCTTTCTGCTGCTTTTGCTTCATACTCTTTCTGAAGTTCTAAAAATGCTAACCGCATGTTTTCACAATTTTTTGAAGTTCCTGCAAATCCACATTTCGCATC
>NZ_JBHIOI010000131.1:0-1480 GCF_042195415.1 Bartonella sp. CE47NXGY
TATTTCTGATAGCCATTGTTTAAAACGCAAGTAACGCATTCCACCGCCTTCAAAACGGCGCGATTGAAAATTCACGGCACCACTGAACATGTCACCACTTGCACCACGTATCGCCCACCCTGTTTTGGTACCTAGATCAAAACAAAGAATTGTATTATTCATCACGTTTATGAAGCTCTAAAGCCATATTCTGTACTCCCAATAATAACGGAGTCTCTCCAATGTTCTACGGTACCAAGGTAGAGATGCCATATATCGTTGTGGTGTTAACATAGACAATTCATAAGTCTTATTAGAAACGAACTGAGAGTTTATATGTTCACCACCCCTTATTCTTGTACCACCAAAAACCGCCCCTCCACCACTGATCCAACAATTGCCTTCATGACTTAGGTTATCTTCACTTTCTACCCAGCCCCCTAAATCACCTTTTTTGACATCACCAAAGTCTCTCAATGCACGTATGCGGTAAAGAGTATGATCATCAACTTCAATTGTTTCATCAGTAAGTTCGTATTTTTTTTCGCTACCATCAACCGACGCAATACTACCAATAATATCTTGAGAAATACGTGCATTACCAAATGCATTGGCAAATTCATGAATTGCTGCTGTACCATATACATGCGCCTGATCAAAAACATGAGCATTTCCATAAACCTTAGCTCTGCCGTAAACATGCGCATGATCATAAATTTCTGCATCACCGTAAACGTGTGCATTATCGTAAACCTGAGCATTGTTACCAACACATGCATTTTCATTAACACATGCCTTACCATAAACCTTGGCATTGCCGTAAACTCGTGCATTGCTATAAACATGTGCCTCATCGTAAATCCAACAATTACCCTCATGAGATAAGTTGCCCTCATGCTCTATAAAACCACCTAGATCCCATTGCTCGACATCTCCAAAGTCTTTTAATGCACGAATACGGTGAAGAGTTTTGCCACAAAATTTGATTATTTCATCAGTAAATTCATACTTCTTTTTAAGTATCATATCTTCCACCCCTCTCTCCTCACTTACCCTTCTTCTTACTCTTCTTATTCTTATGAGGCGGCGCTTTTACTGCTTCATCACGCTGTTTAAGCTCTTGTGTTAGTCTTTGAATTTTCTCGTCACGTTCTTTAATCTCTTGCTTCAGTTGTTTAATTTCCTCGTCGTCGCGTTCTTCAATCTCTTGCTTCAATTCTTTAATTTCCTCGTCGCGTAATTGCACATCTGCTTTTAGTGTCCGTATCTTTTCACTTTTCCGTGTAAACTCTTCTCGATACGCATCTATACTTTGTTTTAGTTCTTCAGTCTTTTGTTTAAGTTCTTTAATTTCCTTGTCACGTTCTTCAATTTCCTCGTCGTCACATTCTTCTATCTTTTGTTTAAGTTCTTTAATTTCCTTGTCACGTGATTGAACATCTGCTTCGAGTGTCATTACAACTTCACTTACATTTCTGAACGCCTTTTCATGCTCTTCAGT
>NZ_JBHIOI010000132.1:0-1462 GCF_042195415.1 Bartonella sp. CE47NXGY
CTAAAGCCACAAAAACAGCCTCCAATATGGGGTGGTGGGGCTTTTTAGGAAGTCTGGTAGGCGCCATTATTTCCAGTGTTTTTGGCTATTATGGTTATAGAAGCCGTAAGGACACTTTCATGCTTTAAAACATCTACCTGTCTACCTTTAAAGCAAATACATAAAAAGCTGCACGCATAGTGCAGCTTTTTTGCAAAATTTTCTTGATTTTTGTATGCTTTTCAACACAACAAGAATTTTCAAAATCCACGTGAAGCTTTTATAATCGTGAGAAACAAGCTGCAAAATAAAAGATTTTTTTCAATAATTCTATTTTTTTATGTTTTTCCTTTAAAAAACTTCTTAAATGAAGTGTTGACTCCATCGATTATATATATATGCCATTACAGCATAACAAATATGCGACTCTTGCTCTATTTTTTCCATTTAAGCCAAACGAATTTCGCAAAAAAATATTTCTCTACGATCAACAACTTTTCTCAATGTGGAAAACATATCAATCTTACATCTCATGTAAGAGGGAGCATTATGCGGTTAACATTTCATCCACACACAATATGAGAGAATAAGTTGAATTCTCTGATACAAAGGGAATACCAACCTACCAAATTATCTATTCTCAACAAAGCAACACTCTCACCACTTCAATACCAGTATTTTAGTTTGAGGATACGAACAAAATTTACATTCTAGATTAAATGTATCAAATAAATAATGAACATAAAATCTATGAATAAACAATGGTTTAACTGTACATGCTTCAAACAAAGAACAAAATTCTATAATCATGCGTTATTAAATTTTTTTTTGTAAATATTTTATACAGATATCAAAAATCGTACCATTGCTTTCAATACAAGAAACCGACATAAAAAATTTCATATTGAATGACCAAAATAGTCTTTTACAAATTGCGATATTAGAGCAAAAACTTCATTGGCTAATTATACGAAAAAATAAAATAGAAAATGCATTTTAATAAATATAAAAGCAAATTGTTTTATAAAAGAATATGACAAAAACTGATAAATCAACTTATGATCATGTATTTATGATTCAGATATTGAGTTCAATTTTGCACAATCATTTGAAAAAAACGATAAGATTAAAGTTTATGCGAAACTGCCTAAATGGTTTAAAATTGATACATCTCTTGGATCATATACTCCCGATTGGACTGTATTATTCGAGCAAAATGGGCAAGAAAAACTGTATTTTGTTGTGGAAAGCAAAAGAAGTATTTTCGAAGACATGTTGCGCGTTCTGGAAAAAGCAAAAATCCATTGCGGTCATGAACATTTCAAAGCTTTGGGAGAAAATACCCAATATATTGTTTCTGATAATTATCAAACTTTTATCGATCAAGCACTTCAAAAAGATACCATAACAACTTGAAAAAATGTTTTGGCTATGGAAACAACCCTCCCCTGTTGTTTATAAAATGCACCTTTTTCCTACTCTA
>NZ_JBHIOI010000133.1:0-1442 GCF_042195415.1 Bartonella sp. CE47NXGY
ATTGTTTTTTACATTTGTATTATGTTTTTATATGGGAGTATTGGTGTTTTATAGCGGCGTGTAGGCTGTATAATGAAGCACCTTCTATAGAGTTAAGCCTATGAGGATCATTATTTAAGGTGTTCTTGATATCATATTTATGTTATTAGCCAATATATTGATTTTAAAAGATCATTGATTTTTTTAGACTCAATAAGAGGTTTAAATACAGGAATGTTGTTTCATTTCAAATTTCCTGTTTCAGAATCCGAAAGAGTCTGTTTGTCTGCTACAAAAGAAGGTATTTATCTTAATGATACCGTTTGTAAAAGAAAATACATCTTCTAAATGTGAGGGCGGCTGCAATATGATATAATGCCGCACAATATAATCATAGTGAGGGCTCATACCTTCATAAATGTCAAAGATGGTGATGCCCAATAGATCTTAAAATATCTCTTTAAAACAGGTTTTTAGATAAGGAGTACGTTGGAACTTTTAGTGAGGGGTGCAAAAAGATGCTCTAAAAAGACGAAAAAGTAAAAGGGTAAGACAATGCATTATATTCATAAAAATAAGATCGGCGATGATCTAGGGATAGTCTGTGGCTGAAAGTAGGAAAGAAAAGTGTGATATTACACTAAAGTTTCGTATCTCTTTATCATGAGAAGTTATGAAGGTTATTAAATAAGTCCATTGTTTTTGCCAAAAGTATTTTCTTTCTTTTTATGTTTGCCGCTCATCTTATGACGCAGTCCGTTGGTATAGCGTAAAATTGATAGGGCACCATCGTCTTTAGTTTAAGTAAAAGTTGTAAGCCGGCATCATCGTTTTATGTTTTTTATCCATATGCTTCTTCTTGTTTGTGATGTGCGGTAGTATGGCTATTCATTAATTCAATAGACGAAGATTTAAAATAAGGGAACCTTACGTTTTTGAGATCTCTCATGTAAATTGTAAAATGATGAGTTATGATTGTAAATCAATGAATTGTTTACGTTAGAAGAACAGATTATAAAAATTTTTGAGCATAGAAACTACTGTGTGTATTATTTTACGGGATCATTTAAATGATAGAGATTAAGAGAAAATGTCTGCATTGATTTCGGTTTGTTATGTTAAAATGCGTTAGAGACTGTTGGTTATTGTAAAATGGTCTATCGTTATTTGGAATGACGATGGGGCGTGATTCGAAACAAATATCTTCAGAGTTCTCATTTTCTCATAAGATTAAGCTGTTTAAGTTTCTCATTGATTGTTACATGAGGGATGTAACAATATTTTAATGATCATTTACAGAAATTTTTTATAAAGGTAGATAAGATTTTATTTTCTCTAATTTATTGTTTTAATTTAAATAATTCATAGCTTTCTTGCAAGAAGATATTTTCCATTTTTTACGGTTATTTGTGTAAGATTTTAAAAATCTACGTTTTTCTTTTTGTGGTGATTGCTGTTGGAAA
>NZ_JBHIOI010000134.1:0-1407 GCF_042195415.1 Bartonella sp. CE47NXGY
TTTTAAAAAAGTGCGAAATATGGATTATAAATCGCGTCTTTTGCTTAATCAGAAATGTCGATAAAATTTGGATTTTTGGTTGGCACTTCAAGCTTCCCTCCGGTTGCGAGCGCCCTCGCATTGGTATTCCGAGAGTCAAAATACTGAGCTCTAGTCAGTTTTTTGCTTTTAGTGCGGAAACGCACCTGGACATAACAAAAACTCCCGGAATTCTAAGGATATTCGCAAAAGTGGGCTCAATTGTACGTTAGGGTTTAGGGCTTTTAGTTCCCTGTTGATCGCTGCGTAGACGATCAAACTTACGATATTTATTCATAAGGCAGTTTCAGAAGGTTGGCAAGAAAAATGAAAAATTTTCTATTCTGTTATACCGTAAAACGGCGCTATTTGAAGGAGGAGTGAAGAGCTTGAATATTCAGGGTAGGGCTTGATTTGTTGAGCCTGATGAAGTGCTGTCTTTTTTGGGGGGTGGAGACTGTAAGGTACTAGGCAAAAAGCTGGGTTCGTTTTCAGAACAGTGTTTACAGTGCAGCGCGGGTGGTGATGTGGAAATTTTATTTGGCTGACTTCTGTAATAACGTAAAAGCGTTAAAACGTATATCCGTAAAATGATGCGGGGGATTTGTGCTTTGTGTATACTTTTATTTGGCGTGGAATGTGGTGAGATAAATGGGGGAATGCATTTGTGAGTGGAGAGGGGAAAGCTGGGATGAAAAGGGGTGTTAAGTGCGTTTTCTGGAGAAGAGTATGTGGAGAATATTTGGAGGAAGGGCTTATTTGTCTTGTCTGATGAAACAGCATTTTTTGATATGTGGGATAGCCATATGAAATAATCAGCAGGGGAATCTAATAGACAAGAAAATCAGATTTTTGCAGAGCAGTGTTTACAGAGCAGTGCGTGGGGTGAATCTTTCGTTGGCTGTTTTCTGTAATGATGTAAAAGCGTGAAAACGTATATCCGTAAAATAATGCGGAGGATTTGTACTGTGTGTATGCTTTTATCATGGCGTGGAATATGGTGAGAGTAGGGGGATGCATTTGTGAATGGAGCGGGGAAAGCTGGGATGAAAAGGGGTGTTAAGTGCGTTTTCTGGAGAAGAGTATGTGGAGAATATTTGGAGGAAGGGCTTATTTGTCTTGTCTGATAAAGCGCGTCTTTTGAGGGGTGGTGATAATTATATGAAGTGATCCGTAGTCCTTCCCTAGATAAGAAGCTGGATTGTTTACGGACCAGTGTTTATCGAGCGGTGTGGGGTGGTGAATCTTTCGTTGGCTGTTTTCTGTGAATGTGTAAAAGCGTAAAAATGTGAATCTGTAAAAGTGAAGAGGAGGATTTATGGATTTATGCATTGTGCGTGTTTTGGGGGCACGTTGGGTTTTTGCATGGATGGGGTGAGATAAATGGGG
>NZ_JBHIOI010000135.1:0-1387 GCF_042195415.1 Bartonella sp. CE47NXGY
GAGGGGGATGTGAGATTGACGGCAAACACTCTCGATTTAAGCAATAATCGTTCTCATATTTACACGCCGCAAACGCTATATTTAACTGCGGATCATATTTATGTCTCGGGCAGCACGCTGATTTATGGTGGTTTAGATTTTCAAAGCACCAATGTTCTTGATATTCACCATGCACGGCTACAAGCCATTACCGATGAAGGAGGGACTGGAGATATTCTTTTTGTTGCTCCAGGCGTTATGGTGGATCAGTTCACATCGGTTTTAGCAGCACGAGATTTTATCATCAAAACCGGGGAGCTTGAAAATAGCGGTCAATTGGCAGCGGGTCATGATTTAGCTTTTAGCGTGACGGGCGATGTGACCAACAGCAAAACGGGTTTAATTTATGTAAAGGGCAATGGTGCTTTACAAGTTGATGGGGCTTTGCTCAATGATTTTGGCGCTATTATGGCAGAAGGCAATTTATTTTTCACCGATGCAGCTGGTACTGGAAAAAGCCTTTCGCTTGTGAATAAAGCGGGCGTTATTCAAGCAGGTGGAAACTTAAATATCCAAACCAACAGTCTCAAAAACGAAGCCGATAGCATGCCTGTCATCACGGAAAAAACGGAAGAAGTCGCCATAGCATTCGAAAAACCAAAGGGTTTTAATTTGCTCAATGAACAGAATTTATATCACGATATGAAGAGAGAGCGTTGGGGAAAGGGGTATGTTACGTATATATTAATAGGTGGAGAGGATTATATACATACTCAAGGAGGGTATCTTAAGGAAGAATTTGTATTTGATAAAAAGCTTTGGGCTAACAAAGAGGGAACCTATGGCACGGCAACTTTGCAAGGTGGAACAGTCTATAAGGCATTCACTTGGAAATATGATAAAAGAAAAGGAGATATAGAACGCTATCAATGGAATAATCAGTCATACATGACAGAGAAGATTGTCACGCAGAGTTTTTCGCATAAACCGGCTGCTCAGGGGATGATACAATCTAGTGGCAATCTCATCATTAATGCCGGTACCATTGACAACCACTATAGCATTATACAAGCAGGAGGAAATGCCGATATCCACGCCAATGTGCTCACCAATTTGGGGGCAACGGTTTATAAAAACACTTATCTTGGTTGTCAGGCTAATACAGACAGTTGTTATGGTTATAAAGCTGATGGAAGCCGCGATGTTTCTTTAGATATAGCCAATGGCAAGGATCGCCAGATTGGTTCAGAAGCTTTGGAGAGCGTTCCTGGTCTTGTCCAAGCGGGTGGCACTTTAAATCTGGTGGTTGATCAACTCAATAACACGGCAGCGGAAGGTTCTATTACAGGGGATGCGCATTTTAAAGCACAAGCAGTTGAAGGCAATCCGCTGGAGTCCTTAAGCGGTT